>NZ_JBHIOG010000042.1:0-29422 GCF_042195435.1 Bartonella sp. CL162QHHD | reverse complement strand
TTCTATCACATCAGATGCTGCTTTATCAGCTGCTTCAGGTGCTTTCTTCACATCATCGACAGCCTTATCAACAGCGTCAGTGGCTTTTTCCGCCGCATCAGATGCTGCTTTATCGGCTGCTTCAGGCGCTTTCTTAACATCATCAGTTGCCTTATCAACTGCATCAACTTTATCCGTATCATGTGCAGGATATTCGGAAGCCTTTCGTGCCGCACTTTGAACAAGTGAAGTAGAACAAGCTATGAAAACCCCCATATAAAAGAGTGTTTTCCAATTGATTTTACGATACATTCTTTTTTCCCCTTAAGAGCTTATTAAATAGTTGAAACAAACAATCTTCTTTTTAATGACTATTCATGTCATTCAACGTTGTCACAGCACGTCGATTTTGATTCCAACAGGAAATATCATCACATACTGCTACAGGTCTTTCTTTTCCGTAAGAAATTGTTTGAATCCGTTGTGCAGACACACCTAGAGACACCAAATAGTTTCGCACAGCAACAGCACGGCGCTGTCCAAGTGCCAAGTTATATTCACGTGTTCCCCTCTCATCAGCATGACCTTCGATCATAATAGAATAATAAGGATAATGAAGCAACCATTCTGCTTGGCGCGTTAAAATACGTTCAGCATCAGCATCAAGTGAAGAAGAATCGAGACCAAAAAACACGCGATCACCCACATTAACCGTAAATTCTTGTCCTGAACCTGGTGACATCTGATTCAAACCAGCATCATTCATATAAGCGCCATTCATACCGTTAAGTGCACCAACATTTTTTTTGCCACACCCACCCAAGCATAGTGAGAAAAGAAAGAGGATAGCTAAGGAATGAGAGATGGTTTTTTTGGTAGAGCGCATAGTCCGTTTCTCCTTGAATTTCGTAAAGAAGGGTCAATTCTTAAAAATATTTTTAAGAATAACCGTTAATTCCTAATGAAGACGAAATTTTTTCTGTTTTTTTTCGTCCTCATTTTTACTTTTAAGTCTCTGCCAATTTTTCTTCTCTTTGGCCATTCCTCTAACATTTCCATAAGAAATGTTTCCCTTATGCGTCATGGCTTTTTATGCATCATCTTGATCTTGACGATTTTTTTGCAGCGCGTTCAGCTTTGCAAAAACTTTATCAGCGTCAAAAGTCTTATGCAGATTGTCTTCACTCTCATTTTCCTCTAGAGCAGCGTTTTCCGTCACAGAAGCGGGAAGCAACGACCTATCTTCTTCTGCAGCAACAGGGCGATTTTTCGCCGCACGCTGGAGCTCAAAATCTAAATCGATTTGCGAACACAAACCAAGCCCTACAGGATCAAGAGGAACCAAATTTGCACTATTCCAATGGGTTCTAAGGCGGATTTGTTCAATTGTCGCTTTTGTTGTCCCAATCAACCGTGCAATTTGTGCATCTTTCAACTCGGGATGGTTTGTAACCAACCATAGGATACCATTGGGACGATCTTGGCGTCGAGAAAGAGGGATATAGCGCGCCCCTTTACGTTTTTTTTCAGGAATATGCACCCTAGATTGAGAAATTTTCAATCGTGCGTTTTGATCAGCCTCCACCCGTGCAATTTCACTGCGCGTCAATTGCCCAGAACTAATCGGATCTAAACCTTTAATACCATAAGCCGCATCACCATCGGCAATAGCTTTTACTTCCAAGACATGCAATTTACAAAATTCTGCAATCTGATCAAAAGAAAGAGCTGTATTATCAACCAACCAAACAGCTGTTGCTTTGGGCATCAAAAGTTGCGTTGCCATTTTTATAAATCCTCTTCTGCGCCTCTTCTATGAGGCAGGTTACCGCCCACTCAAGAGCACTGGAACTTTTTTATATGTTTAGGTCTCTCCAACCACTCCTAAAACAAAGCGAGGCATGGAATAAACCATTTTGCTATGAGATTACATTCTGTTATAGCGTTATTTTTGCTCAACGACAAGAGATCTCTCTTGTAATGATCCTCAACTAAGGTGTCTTTACCTTTAAGATGAATTTTCTTATAAAGGGTTTATTCGATTATTTCACCTCATGCTGTGGCACATTTATTCTGGTGGGATGCGTGCTTTATCGCCTTAAATTCTAAAGAGTATCCAACTGGAAAGAAAGCCCTCAAATAGGAAGGAAAACTATGGCAGGCCATTCACAATTTAAAAATATTATGCACCGTAAAGGGCGTCAAGATGCAATGCGCTCGAAAATATTTTCTAAACTTGCACGCGAAATTACCGTAGCAGCAAAACAAGGTGCTCCTGATCCAGCCATGAATCCACGTTTAAGGCTGGCTGTTCAAAATGCCAAAGCACAATCGATGCCGAAAGATAATATTGAACGCGCGATTAAAAAAGCGTCAGGCGCCGATGTCGAAAATTATGATGAAGTACGCTATGAGGGCTATGGACCAGGTGGCGTTGCCGTCATTGTTGAAGCTTTAACTGATAACCGCAACCGCACCGCTTCAAATGTGCGCGCCGCCTTCACAAAATCAGGAGGAGCCTTAGGGGAAACAGGATCGGTCAGTTTCATGTTTAATCGGATTGGTGAAATAATCTATAAGCCAGAAGCAGGGACAGCCGATAACATCATGGATGCAGCAATTGAAGCCGGTGCCGAAGATGTGCAATCAGAAGAAACCGGACATCATATTACCTGCGCCTTTGAAGATATTGGTGAAGTTTCCAAAACACTTGAAGCAAAACTTGGTGAAGCAGAATCGATTAAAACGATTTGGAAAGCCACCACCCTTGCACCAATAGATGAAGAAAAAGCTTTGTCCGTTTTACGGCTGATTTCAACATTAGAAGAAGATGATGATGTGCAAAATGTTTATGCCAATTTTGATGTCAGTGATGAGATTTTGGCAAAATTGTCTGTATAATTCCCATCATTTGCATAAGCCCTCTCTTCATTCATGAGGGCTTCAAAAGCATCTGTCACCTCTCCTCTTTATCCGCACATATAAAAGCCCCGCGTCAATAGCGGGGAAAGGCTGTCAGTGCAACAAAAAAACCGCAATTAATTTCAGAAAACATAACCAAAAAAAAAGAAAGCATACAAAACTCTTTAGCCTCACGCCTTTCTTACATGCCCCAAAAATTATCCCTATATCCCCTCTCTATTTGATCTTTTTGTTCTTTAAGATGAACCTCCTCTCCGCTCTCAAGTGATGAAAATGATCTAGCCTCTAAACAATTGGGATTTTCCTAACGTATTCCTATGACGAATCACTCATAAAATTCACTTGAAACTTAAGGCTCAACAAACATGCACTCCCCTAAATATTCGCCACGCACTTAAAAACACTTAGAATATATCAAGGAGGTTTATACGTCCTATTTATACGTCCTATTTATACGCCCTATATCACCACACTTCAAAGGACAGTGTTTTTACAACATCACAGAATAAAAATAAGCAAATAGAAAGCCAGAGCTGATTGTTTAGCAAAGTATTGTACAAAAAGGCGGTACATCTCTCTAATCTGTTGCGGATAAATTTTTGACTTTATGGCATTAACTTTATGGCATCGTATATTTCTAAAATAACGTCATTTATCTTAAAAATCTGTCCTTTTGCTCTTACCAATCAATCAATATTCAGACCTAAAACAACCGCGTACTTGAATAAAACACATCAAAGAGCAACAGCCCCCCCTGACAAGAGGACTCTTCACAAACAAAATCGAAGAGGAAGTTTAAAAAAATATATATAGCGACACTTTGAATAAAAAATTGAAATCTAGAGATCTCAAAATTTTCGACTCTATTTTTTCAAGGTATTGTTTTGAATTTTTTTAAGCATTTTCCCCCAAGGAAATTCCATTATCGATCAACAACCGTAGATGATAGATGAAACCTACATAACTCCCCATGCACACTATAATCAATTCCTTCTTTTAAATAATTTAAAAACTATTGAGATTGTTTAAACTTGAGACTGTATAGACTATATTCCTTCTATATTCTATTTTTAAGCATTTTGTTTTATTGTATATTGAGCAAAGGCGACCATGCTGGATCTGAAGCATCATTGGGGGTGGGTAATTGACGTTCATTGCGACCCGTAATATCAATCGTATAAATTTTTGGTCCCATACCGGGATTTTTGCGAAAGAACATCAGCACACGACCATTAGGGGCCCAAGTTGGTCCTTCATTGTGAAACCCCGTGGTTAAAATTCGTTCTCCTTGTCCATCAGGGCGCATAACACCGATAGAAAATTGTCCGTTTAATTGTTTTGTAAAGGCGATATAGTCACCCCGTGGAGACCAAATAGGTGTTGAATAACTCCCATCGTTTGAAGAAATACGCTGAATATCACTCCCATCCGCATTCATTTTATAGATTTGCGGCTTTCCACTACGATCTGAAGAAAAGACGATTTGTTTTCCATCCGGTGAATAAGAAGCAGAAGTATCAATAGCAGAAGTTGTTGTAAGTCGCGTCATCGTACGGGTTCGTAAATCCATGGTGTAAAGATTGGCACTCCCATCATTTTGTAACAAACTCATGATAACTTTTTGTCCATCAGAAGAAAAACGTGGAGCAATTGTCATGTTATTAAACGTTCCGATCAACTCTCTTTGCCCCATTTCAATTTGTTGGAGATAAACATGAGGTACTTGATTGTCCTCATAAGCCATATAGGTCATTTCTTGTCTTTTTGGGGAAAAACGCGGCGTAAGCACCAATTCACTTCCATCAGACATATAAATCAAATTTGCGCCATCTTGATCCATCATTGCTAAGCGTTTAATGCGTGCATTTTGGGGGCCTGTTTCATCGATAAAAACAATTCGTGTATCAAAATAACCACTTTCTCCTGTCATCTCACTATAGATCTCATCTGCGATCATATGTGCCACACGCCGCCAACGTTCTGTCGCGGTATAAAAACGCCGTCCTTTCAATTGTCTTTGTCCAAAAACATCCCATAAACGAAAATCGACCCTCAAACGTCCATCGATTTCTCTCATGACTTGCCCAGTAACTAAACCTTGCGCTTTTATTTTCTGCCAAGAAGCAAAATGCGGTTGTTTATTAGGATTAGAAATGTTTTCAAAAAAATTTGCTTTATCAAGCGGTAAAAAAAGCCCCGACCGTTCAAGATCGGCTGTCACCACAGCAGATATTTTCAACCCAATCGAATCATTGGAAATAAAGTCTGTAATTGCAATGGGAATGGGATTAAAATCAGCGCTCGAAATAGTTCCTTTCAATTGCGCATAACCCGATGAAATACTTGAAAGCCACAACCCACAAGTGACAATAAACCAAGCAAAAACTTTATGTCTCGTTATAGTCATCATGGAATGTGTCCTTTCGTTAAGCGCTTTTTTCTCGTTTATCATCTTATTTCTTGAAGGGGATCAACATTAAAGTCAAAACCTTGCCCCCATAGATCATATTGATCACGTGGGAGATCTGCATAAGGTTGGCATGAAAAGACAGCAGCATACACCTGTCTTATCATAATAGCTTGTTGACTCTCAAGGCCGCTTACGGGATCAATGATAGGGTCGCCCACAACCATCCCTTCACGGTCTAAATAAAATCGCAACCGCACAACCGGGCGGTTTTTTAAATCGCCGCCAAGCGCCACAAGTTTAAGCTTCTGTTGAATACATCCCCCCGCAATATTGACCAATGTTTGTGCCATTTTTGTGGTATCATTAATATTTTTTCTTGCACCCAAAGCTTCTTGTGTATGAGAACGTTTTGCCCCCCCTCCTTGTGACCGCGCACGATTAAGCAAATTATTTTCCTCCAGAGCTAAAATATCTTCAATGGTCTGTTTCTCTTGGTTTTTCTTGTTAAGCTTTGGCGTATTTTGATTCAATGCAGCCTCATTCTTCCTTGGAGATTTTTCGTCAAACTTTGGTTTAAACTGTGGAAGAAGAGATTTTTCTGGAAGTACAATTTTGGGCGCTTGATGAACAATCTGCTCTGCTGGTACTTTTGGGACCGTTGGAGCCAATTCTTTTGGCGATATCATCTCTTCATTTTTGTGCGCAGGCTTGAGCGCAACCTTAGAGGCATCTTCCGGCACTCTCAAAGGCATCTCAGGTGCAACCTTGGGCGCATCCTCCGGTGGTGCCTCCAAAGGCATCTCAGGCGCAACCTTGGGCGCATCCTCTGGTGCCTCCAAAGGCATCTCAGGTGCAACCTTGGGCGCATCCTCCGGTGGTGCCTCCAAAGGCATCTCAGGCGCAACCTTGGGCGCATCCTCTGGTGCCTCCAAAGGCATCTCAGGTGCAGCCTTGGGCGCATCCTCCGGTGGTGCCTCCAAAGGCATCTCAGGCGCAACCTTGGGTGCATCCTCCGGTGGTGCCTCCAAAGGCATCTCAGGTGCAACCTTGGGCGCATCCTCTGGTGGTGCCTCCAAAGGCATCTCAGGCGCAACCTTGGGCGCATCCTCTGGTGCCTCCAAAGGCATCTCAGGTGCAACCTTGGGCGCATCCTCTGGTGGTGCCTCCAAAGGCATCTCAGGCGCAACCTTGGGCGCATCCTCTGGTGCCTCCAAAGGCATCTCAGGTGCAACCTTGGGCGCATCCTCTGTTTTTGCTTCTAATAATTCTGGTTTTGTAAGTTCTGGTGCAAATGTTTCTGATGTGTTCTCGCTTGATGGTGGCGATGCTGTTTCAACGGGACGCGGCTTTTCCTTTGGTTGAAATGGTGCAAGACTATCTATTTGTCCCTCTCCAATATGGCGTGCATCTTCTTTCTCTTGTGGCTGCATAGTTGGTTTGACGGCAGGGATTGCACGGATAGGAGCCTTCACGGCTCCTTGTTGAGAAGAAAACTCGTCCACTAAAGGAGCAAGAGTAATGGGAATTGCTTCCAATGGTTGTGGTAAAGAGACAGAGCTTGTAAACTGAATGGCTCCCCAACTGAGAAAAATGACATGGACCACAAGGGATAAAGCCAAGCCTCGTTTCATACTATGATAGGAGTCTTTGTTCATTCTTTATGCCTTATTTATGCCTTACATTTTTTCATTTTTAATCACTCTATGCTCTTTAAAAAAAAATTAAAAACAACCGGTTATGCGCAATTTTATTACTTATTATTTATTGTGCTAGACTTGCTAACGCAACTTGAGAAAACCCCGATTTTTGAATATCCGCCAGCAGTTTTAATACCTGCTGATATTCAACAGTTTTAGCAACCCGCACAAAAACCCGTTGATCTTTTTGTGTAGCATCTGCTTCCAGAAGAGTTTTAAGGTGTGCAATCAGGGCCTGTGACGTTTCATAATAATCTTGATTAATGGCAAAGCGCCCTTGCGCGTCAAGTGAAACCGTAAGGGGTGTTTTTTGAGCTCGTACGGGACCCGCTTGACTACGAGGCAAATCTAGAGGAACACCGTTCACTAAAAGGGGAGCAGAGACCATAAAAATAATCAACAAGACCAGCATGACATCCACAAAAGGAGTGACATTGATCTCACTCATCAGTTGGCTTCGTGAATGATGCCGCCTACGTGTATTTTTGCGAGAAGAAGAAGCAACAGAAACGCCCATGGATAAGCTCCTTTTTATAAAGAGGAAGGTGCTGTGCGTGTTTCATCAATACGCCGCGATACAATTGTTGAAAATTCATCGGCAAAATTTTCTATTTGTGCAATGATGCGCGCACTTTCATGAGTCAACTTGTTATAAGCAATAACGGCTGGAATTGCTGCAAACAAACCAATAGCGGTTGCCAAAAGCGCTTCTGCAATCCCCGGCGCGACAATGGCAAGTGATGTATTTTGAGAAGCTGAAATAGAAAGAAAAGACTCCATAATACCAATAACTGTTCCAAAAAGTCCGATAAAAGGTCCAGCAGACCCCAGTGTCGCAAGAAAACTTAATTTTGATTCTATTTTTTCACTTTCACGTCCCAGCGTCAAATCCATAGCCTTATCAATTCTGCTCTGCAAACTTTTCGATGTATGGGTCCCTTTTTCAAGAGATTTTTTCCATTCAACCATTGCTGCTATAAAAACTGCGGATATACTATTGGTACGTTGACTTTTGCATGATGCATAAAGATCTTCTAGCGCTTTGCCGGACCAAAATGTACGTTCAAACTGCTTTATTTCACGCCGTATTCTCCGATACGTAAAAATTTTATCAAAAATAATTGCCCAACTCCAGATGGAAGCGAGCAGCAAGCCAATCATAACACCTTTCACGATCCAACTCGCTTGCATAAACAAATGCAACATTCCAATTGTTTCCGGATTTGTTAGTTCACCATGCGGCATAATTTTTATCCCTCTAAATGAAAGGTGTATTTTTAAAAGTTTTATAAAACAGATTATTTTATAGTTTCTAAATTTAAGTAAAAACTCTAGTCTCACATAAATCCATGCGCTAAAACAAGACTTGTTTCTTAAATTTCCTTAAAAAGTGATGACGAGAGACATCCCTCAATGCAGGCCCCTCCTCATTTCACAACAGCATTTATGAAAAATATAACGATAAGAACTTCTCCATAAATACTATAAAAATAAAAGATATAAAAATGCATAATATAAAATCTATTATGCACCACCATCTTTACGCTTATGAAAAGAACGCTAAATCATCATACGCGTTTTAAGCTTAAAATGCTGCAATAAGTCTTAGCACTTGAAAAGATTCATAAGAAGCATTTTATTCCTTTCTTAAGTGTTTTTGTACCCACTCATCAACCCCGCTTGTGACATGTAAGAAAATGTTTTTAATTAATTCGCAGCAATAGAGCTTGAAAAGAAAAAATCTTACAAGTTTCAGAATTATCTAAAAATTGCAACGCAGTGAATGATCATTATAAATAAATATGTTATCATCATGAAAAATTATGCTTTGCCTCAGGCTATTGTTTCTCTCATTCTTTAATAAGATCACACCATCGGGCAAAAAAACGACACTAAACCACCCTACCACACCTCACAACAATGCGCCTCCCCCACGCACCCCTACAAGTCCTATATAATCTAGTGTAAGTCTCATGTAATCTCATTGTGTTGTGAATTTGCCTCTTTCAATGCCTATCATCTCTCTGGCACTATGGTATAACGTAAAAGCTTCTGTGATATGAAAAAAGCCTTTTCACGTCTTTACTTCATGAAAACCAGCTTCTTCGCTCTCTTTGCTCACTTGCGATATTTGATCGTTATTGCATTGAGAATGATACATAAGGAACATTTTTACAATTTTTTCAATGATTTATATTGCTCTCTTATGATGTGTAAGCAAATGATTTTAATTGTTTCAACATGAACAGATTTGAAATGCAAAGTATTTTATTCCTCTATTGGAATTTGTGCCCGTGAGAAGTGATAATTTATCTTTCTAAGTCAATATATTATATAGAATAATATGCTTTTGAAACTTTAAATCAAGAATGCATTTCTGCTTTATATACATTGATCTCTCACTCATTTACTACGCTTAGAAGCGCACATAAAGTGATGCATTATAGATAGAAATGGATGAAACACGCGCTCTTGTGATGCCAAATGACAATCCAGTAAAAAAACAAATCAAATTGCTTAAAAACACCCTTTGGGCGTTTTTAGACAATTTTCAACCTAATGGCTTATTATCACTTTATTGCAATATTGCGCTGGGTATGTGCATTTTTATAAAAACAAATCTTAATCCATTTTTTATTTATTTTTTTTTGTACTTTTCTGTTGTTTTCTGATGCCAACAAACCTTTCTTCAAAAGAAAGAAAAATATCTTGAGTTTATAACAGAAAATGGATGATGAAACATTGATTTTGAATCATAACATGGATGAGGCGTGTTTAATTTTGTGAAATATCATCTTCAATTTATTGTAGTGTTGTAGCTGAGCTGTTTTCTTTTGCTGTATCGTGTAACCTTGTTGGAAAACATTTAGGCTATGATAAATGTATAGTTTTAGATTGTAGATTACTTTATATCTGCCGATCTCTCCTAAAGCTGCTGGTTCAATGAATAATACTTTTAACCAAGAATTTTTGCAAAAAGTTCTTTGGGTAAACGTCGCGGTTTTGCCTCCTCATTAATCAGAGCAATTTCAACTTTGGCTGTTACCAACGTGGTCATCTCATGCAAAATAGATTGCTCCATAAAAAAGCGTGCCCCTTGGATATGAGTAACACGTGTTTTAACGACTAAAAGATTATCAATTTTAGCTGGTCTTGAAAAATTAATTTCCATATGACGAACAACAAAAAACAGTTTTTCTCCCTCAACCCCTGCTGCTAACATCTTATTATTAAAACCGGCATCTCGTAAAAACTCTGAACGTCCTCGTTCAAAAAACTCAAGATAACGCGCATGATAAACCACACCGGAAAAATCTGTATCAGCAACATAAACGCGGACCTGAAAATTATGAAAAGCGTTTGTATGATTGCTCTTAAAAGGTGTTATTTCTGTCATCGACTTCATGCCCCATAAAATCATCTAATATAGCTAATATAGCAAATTGTTTATCAATCAAAAGATTGAACACATTTTTGTGTTGAAGTTGTGGAAAGCAAAAGCAAAAAACCCTCAATAGTGCCAAACTTTTTCGACCAGAATATGTTAAAGGAAGCACGTCTCTTGTATTTTATGACCTTGCTATAAAATGTTCAAATAGTTTCTTTTAATGAAGAAATGCCTTAGTCATCTTCCCCATCCCATAAAGACGTCTGAAGTAATGAATTGTCTTGAGCATCAGAAAGTTGAGAACGCCTTTGTATAGACGTTGTAGAGGCTGGAGCAGAAAGCCCTAAATGGCTCCAAGCCTTTTCAGTTAGAATGCGTCCACGAGCAGTTCTTTGAATAAAACCTTGTTGGAGCAAATACGGTTCAACAATATCTTCAATGGCATCGCGTGGTTCTGATAAAGCAGCAGCAATCGTTTCAATCCCCACCGGTCCCCCTAAAAAAGTTTCCGCAATCAGAAGCAAGTAGCGACGGTCAAGCGGATCAAGACCAAGATGATCGACCTCAAGGCGCGAAAGCGCTTCATCGGCGATTTTTTGGTCAATTTGTTTTGCTTGTTTAACCAAAGCAAAATCACAAACGCGCCGTAAAAGCCGTCCGGCAATACGAGGGGTCCCCCGTGCTCGGCGTGCAATTTCATGGGCACCATCATCACTAATCTTGACGGCAAAAAGCCGCGCATTACGCTGCACAATATATTCCAATTCTTCTATCGTAT
Organism: Bartonella sp. CL162QHHD; assembly: GCF_042195435.1. Taxonomy (NCBI): domain Bacteria; kingdom Pseudomonadati; phylum Pseudomonadota; class Alphaproteobacteria; order Hyphomicrobiales; family Bartonellaceae; genus Bartonella; species Bartonella sp. CL162QHHD. The sequence goes on along the minus strand of NZ_JBHIOG010000042.1, from coordinate 18,248 downwards.
AAAAATTGAGACGAATTGGGATGCCAAAACGGTCTCTCAGCGGTGTGGTCAAAAGCCCCAAACGTGTGGTTGCCGCTACCAAAGTAAATTTAGCCAGATCAATTTTCACCGAGCGTGCGGCCGGCCCCTCCCCAATGATCAAATCCAGTTGATAATCTTCCATGGCTGGATAAAGAATTTCCTCAATCGCCGGATTTAAGCGATGAATTTCATCAATAAACAAGACATCACGTTCTTCAAGATTGGTCAAGAGAGCGGCTAAATCTCCTGCTTTAGCGATGACCGGCCCTGAAGTAGAGCGAAAATTAACGCCTAATTCTTTTGCCATAATCTGTGAAAGCGTTGTTTTTCCCAACCCCGGTGGTCCTACAAACAAAACGTGATCCAGCGCTTCTTGCCGCGTTTTTGCTGCTTCAATAAATATTTTTAAATTAGCCCGTGCCGCTTCTTGACCAATAAAGTCATCGAGAACTTGTGGTCTTAAGGAACGATCTGGATCGTTAGGAAGGGAGGCGGAACCCAGAAGGCGTTTATCTTCATCTTTATGCATTGTTACCTTGATTTTAAGTAGGAGAAGAAAGCAATTTGAGACTATGGCGGATCAGCAGGGCAGAAGAAACAGTTTCCCCCTCAAGAGCGTTCATCGCAAGAGCAAGAGCACGGGATGCATGCTCCCGTTCAAACCCTAGCTTCATCAACGCGGAAAGCGCATCATGCGCAGGTTGATTGGTCATCTCACGCTGAGAAACCGAAACAGTCTTGACCGCTTGTTCAAAGGGGAGTGTTTTACTTTTCAACTCACCCACAATTCTTTCACTGACTTTTTTACCAACGCCCGGCGCTCGACTAATCATCGCAACATCGTTTAAGGCAATAGCCTGTGCAAGTTCATCTGGCGATAAAGTACCCAAGATTGCCAAAGCAACCTTTGCCCCCACTCCAGGAACATTTTGTAGAAGACAAAACCACTCCTGTTCAGCTCTTGTAGCAAAACCAAAAAGGCGGATTGCGTCTTCCCGAACATGCGTTTCAATAAAAAGGCTTAACGCCTCCCCAACAGAGGGTAAAGAAGGACGCAGCCGATTTGACACAAAAACAACATAACCCACACCGTGCACATCAAGAAGGATATGATCATCAAAGATATGTTCAAGAGTGCCCTTTAATTTGCCAATCATGTTGCCACCCCACTCATATCGCCTTCCTTGCCTGATAAGATAGGTCAATACTGTTACGGTGCATACTATGACAAAGAGCAAGAGCAAGAGCATCAGCCGCATCACTGCTATCAAATTCAGCCCGTGGGAGGAGAACTTTGACCATCATATGGATTTGTTCTTTAGCCCCATGTCCAACACCAATAACCGATTTTTTCACTTTGTTGGGCGCATATTCAAAAACAGGAAGATTGGCTTGCGCAGGAACCAGCAATGCAATTGCACGTGCTTGCCCAAGTTTTAAAGTTGCTGTAGCATCTTTATTGACAAACACATGTTCTACAGCGGCTTCATGGGGCATAAATTGATGCACAACCTCTGAAAGACCTTTGTGGATCTGACATAGTCTGGAAGCCAGCTCACACTTTACATCAGAAGAAACCGTCCCTGCTGCAATAAACTGAAGACGATTACCCGCAACATCGATAACGCCCCACCCTGTACGCCGTAATCCGGGATCAATGCCTATAATACGAATCGTCTCTGCCATAAACTACAGTCTATACACTTTTCCCCCCTGTGAATAAAGATGTGAATAAAGACAAGACCACAAAGAAAACAACAACCCAAGACAAAACCAGTAAAAAGATAATCATCCCCCCAAATTTATACAATTATAACACGCAACGAACAGCATCTTTATGAAGCATAACTGAAATCAATCAAAACCATTCACACATCACAAGCAAGCACCCTATCAAGCACCCTCTAAAGCATAAAAATTCCCTTTCTATATCATTTCCAATGCCATAACGGTTAAACATCGCAAGCGAGAAAATAGATCAGTGCTGGATTGCACATTCATAAGTATAAAAAGGCTATGAAACAGATGCTACACACTTTGCGAAAACTTTTTACATTATAGCATGACGCTACCATAACACGACAAAACGTTGATTTATAAAGATAATTAATTATTTTGTATGTTGCATAAGAATCCCGAATATCCTAAGATTTTCTCATTACAAATCTGTTTATATTGAAGCAATCAAAACCATTCTCTTACATATGAAACGTGGGATTGCCGTATAGAGTGAAACTGTACAAGAAAGGACTAAAAATAATGCTTCTAATGAATTGTCTCAAGTTCCAAAGGCTGCCGCAACATTGGGGACTGGCAAAGATGATGATAGTGCCGGCTTTCTCCTTTGCAAGCATAAAGATGAGAGAGGCTCAACGGATATGAATAAGAACTGAGAAATATTTTTGAATATACTCATCACACCACAATGACATTGCGTAGAGAGGGACATTTCATAGAGAGGAACATGCATAGGGGCACAAGGAACCCATGGGACATTCATTATATGGCACTATATGGCACTTTATTTTGGATATTTTATTTTACGCGAAGGAAAATACCTTCCATTCAAAACAAAAGAAGCCCAAAAACTGTAACAATGTGTATCATCCTCATTAACACACGCTTTACAGCAACTTTATAGGCATAAATTATAGAGCATAAATAAATTGATGTACAAGCCCCTACTCTATCTTAGAGCCAGATCATTATCATAACCAAAACAAAGTCACACGATAGATCAACAGAAAGTGTTCCAACTGCAATCAACCAAAGCCGATTTCCCACAAAACCAACCATACTCCATCCCATGCCATATTCGAAATCAATACCTATACCCTTCAGCTATAAGCTCAAGATATTTCCTACGCTCAAATAGAAATTAGGCAGAAAAAAGCACTCTAGATTAGTTTTAGTTGTGAAATTTCGGTTGTAAAAAAAATGGGTATACTGCTCTAAATATCGCAAGAAAGAAGCAAGGAGCTATTATTCTCAGAACGCCCAAAGGCTGTTTTGAGCAATTCGATTTGTTTTCCCACTGGATTATCATCGTTCAAGATAAAGCCGCCGCTTATTGACCAAAGTGCTTAAACTACAGCAGCATCTCTAAATGAAAAAAATGCACGCTTCTAAACGCAATGAATGAGAAACAAATTGGCGAAAAACTTCTGGCAATTCATGCCAATAAAAGGGAAATTTTCCAATATTGGTGTATGAAGTGACACTTTTACAATTTCTTTTTTTATTTGTTCTGATGACATTTCCCCTTCGCACAAAGCAAGAAAATACCACTAAGAACGCCCAAAAGCTGTTTTAAGCAATTCGATTTGTTTTCCTACTGGATTATCATCTTCTAGAGCACAGGTGGCTGCAGTTTCCCACCCAGCACGCATATACGCTATACGCGCTTCTAAACGCAATGAATGAGAAACAAATTGGCGAAAAACTTCTGGCAATTCATGCCAATGCGGGGTTTCAAGTTCCAATGCTCAGTGTATGAAGTGACACTTTTACAATTTCTTTTTATTTGTTCTGATGACATTTCCCCTTCGCACAAAGCAAGGGGAGTACCTCTAAGAACGCCCAAAGGCTGTTTTGAGCAATTCGATTTGTTTTCCCACTGGATTATCATCTTCTAGAGCACAGGAGGCCGCAGTTTCCCACCCAGCACGCATATAGGTTATCCGCGCTTCTAAACGCAATGAATGAGAAACAAATTGGCGAAAAATTTCTGGCAATTCATGCCAATGCGGGGTTTCAAGTTCCAATGTCGGTGTATGAAGTGACACTTTTACAATTTCTTTTTTTATTTGTTCTGATGACATTTCCCCTTCACGCTCTGCGCGAAGAAGAAGGAGTTGAGAAGCGATTTGCATAAGTCGTGTACTTAAATACATAGCCTCTTTTGCATAGATTGCAGAAACCTCTGCCGAAAGAGAGCGTGCTACTAATTTCCCTTCTGAGTCAATATACGCTGCGGTTTTTTCAATCAGCGCCATTGTTTCTTCATAGAGACGATTAAAAGCATTTTCAAAAGCATTATGCTCAATCATGATAATAGGTTCATCATATGGACGTTTATGTACACTCACGCTTTTATACTCCAAGTATCAGCACAAAATTATACCACTCAACGAACAGAGTATTAAAAAGTTTCTTTTGTTGCTGTATAGAACGCTTTTTTTAAAACTGCTACCTCTTTTAATTTTTTTGCGCAACGCACTTTTTATACTAAGGTTAACGTGCCCAACAAACACTATAGGAATGTTTTTTATAAACGGATCATTTTCCTTGAAAATGACCACTGCCAAGATTGCCGTTTTTCACAATAATAAGCGACTCCAAATTGCAAAGCAATACCCGTTATTATTAAGAGGGTATCGGAAAAAAACGTTTCTGTCATCACTGTTTTTATAATTTGTCCAAACATCGCAAAAATGGTTCCCGTTACAAAGACCGGTAAACTATGTTTTCCTAAAATTGCTAAAGGATGTTTCTGAGAGACATAAAACCATTTATTGATGCACGGCAAAGAAAGAATGAGAAAGGCTAATGCAAGAACATGGAGTAAACGTGGCAAGCTTAAAAAGGTTTTATTAAAGTTCAACAATGGGGAAGACCAGCCAAGCCACCCCAAAATGCCCCACCAGTTTAAGCGAACCCATAACAGCGCCAACAAGAGATACGCTGCCGCACAAACAATCCAAAAAGACTGAAAAGCGATTTTTTTTCCTTGTTTAAGCGCTAAAGTACTGGTCAATCCTATGACAAATAAGAATTGCCAAGACAAAGGATTTAAAAACCACTTTCCCTTTAAAGGATAAGAAGGAGGAGCAATTTTATAAAATCCGCAGATAAGATACAGTGTAAAGGAGCCCAAAAGCAGCCATTTTGTCTGCTTACAACTCAAATAAAGGATAAAAGGCGCAAAAAACATCAAAACGATATAAAGAGGAAGAATATTATTATATCCCAATTGATGCCCAAAGCTTAAGGTACTCAAAAATGCGATACCAGGCTCTTTAAAAAAGAGTCCCACATTGTTCATCGATAAAAGTTTTTCTGTTTTCCATAATAAAAAGGCAGCAAAAAAAAGACTTAACGTGACAAAAGTAGTAAAAAGATATGCACCATAGAGCTGCAGAGCTCTGTACCAAAGTTTTCGGATAATAAAAGCAAAGGATTTTTGCTGTAACCGTCCATGAAAGCTTAACCCAAGAGCAATCCCTGAAAGCAAAACAAACACTTCTGCACAATCAGAAAAACCGAAATTTCTATGAGTAAAAGACTCATAGATCGTTCTGGGAATATGGTTGATGAAAATCGTCAATAAGGCTAAAGAACGAAAAACATCAATACGTGTATCACGGCGAAAAGGTTGAGTATTATGCTCAAGAATACCTTGGTATTTCATCAGTGGACTCCCACACGTCACACCCCCCTTGAAGTCCCATAAAAATGGTGCTTACCCTTATTGCCAACAAGCATGAACAGGATGAAATTTTAATCTTTAAGTGTCAAGTTTCATTTTAAGCGTTTATTTTTTAAAAGGCAAAAGTTTTTTAAAGGCAAAAGAACGAAAAGCGTCCATACGTGTATCACAACAAAAAGGCAACATATTATGCTTAAAAACACTTTCATTTCTCATAAGCAGGCTCCCACACACCCACAAATCCTTTAAATTACGTGAAAATGGTGGGCACTTTTATCACAAATAAGCATAATAGAATGAAACTTTAATTTTTAAGCATTATTTTTTCTAAGAAATAGGGATTTGACATGACACAACAAAAAAATAAACCAATTGATCCACCTCTTTTCCCTCAGTTGATTTTAACACTTGATGTTCGGCGCAACACCCCACACACATTTTTGCAGCAAATTTTGCAAACAAAGTCTTTTGCATGCGTCATCCTCTATGATTCTGAAAAGTTGAAAGATGATGGCTCTTTTTTACAACAACAAGCACAAACTTACGCAGAAGATATTCAACATCATGACGCAGCCCTTCTCATCGCTGATGACAGCCGCATTGCTGGGCGCATAAAGGCTGATGGATTGCACATAGAAGATGATCTTAACGCTCTTGAAAGCTTCAAAAATCAGCAAAAGGAACAAAAAATCATAGGCTTTGGCAATCTACGCAATCGCCATAGTGCTATGCTTGCAGCGGAAACAGGTGTTGATTACCTGTTCTTTGGAAAACTCGGTGCTGATAAAAAACCCCAAGCGCACCCCCGCAATCTCCAGTTAGCAACATGGTGGGCAGAAATTATGCAAACCCCCGCCATTATCCAAGCAGGAAGCGATTTTTCAACCTTTGATGAAGTCTTAAAGACTGGATGTGAATTCATTGCTGTAGAAGAAGTCATTTTGGGGAACGACAACCCCTTAATACTGCTTAAAACAATGCAAGAAAAATGTGAGAACACCCCCTTGTAATATAGGAGACATACATAAGCCGCTGATAAAACCCCATACACTCACTCATGCAATACCCAGTGAACATAGCGATAAGCAAAAGCTACGAAAATCCCTGCCATAGTTCAAGCAGGAAGCAATTTTGCACTCTTTGATAAAATCTTAAACACCACATATGAATTCATTGCTGTAGAAGAAGTGATTTTGGGGAACGACAACCCCCTGATGATACTTAAAATGATAAAAATAAGGGAAAAACCAAAGCACTTTCAAAAAAACAGTACACTGTCTCAAATTAAATTAGAGATTTTAGTTACTAACAATAACAATAACAATAACAATAACAATAATTAATAATAATAATAATAATAGTAGTAGTAGTAGTAGTTATAGATTACTTAATATAAAAATAAATAATTTTTAATTAAGGGATATTGTAAATGTAATTAACAGTAATTACATGAGTTATTGTTGCATAAATTATTATTCAACAAATTTTATCAATAAAAAACTGTATAATACAGTTTTTAAATTAAAAAGGAGAGCAAATGAAAAATACAAAAAATATTGATTTTGACTATATTTATAATTCATTTATTTCAAGATTTTATTGGAAATGTAACTATTTTGAAAACGTATTTTCACCTTTCTATATAGAGAAAAGTCTTTTTAAACATGGCATGTTAGGTCTTTTTGAGGATGAAACACAGGGGTTTTTACTGTTACCATGTGAAGCTCACTTACAAGAAGGAGAACCAACAGAATACAAATGCAGTGGGAGTGGCTATTCAAAAATAATTAATAAAGAGAATATTGTCATTCTTAGAAATGGTATATCTAGTGATATTCCATCTTTAATAGCTAAAAAATATGCAGAGAGTATATATAGTATATTTCAAAATCATGGTATTGTAGCGCGCACATTAGAAAATGCGGTTTCATTCCCCATAAATCCTGAAAGCCCTATACAAAATTTAGAAAACTTGCGAAAGCACCTAGAAACTTCAATCTCTGTAGCTGATCCTGGAAGCCTTATACAAAATTTAGAAGATTTGTGGCAACAACGAGACGACTTGCTTAATGAAGCTTTCTCAATATTAGGATTAAAAAAAGGAGATAATTTTATACGCTGTGTACATGCAAGAGAAACTTTTGTGAAAAATTGTAAAGATCGTTTTAATTTTGATATTAGTTTTAAAAGCCAATATGAATATCAGGAAGAATTATCCTCTCGCTTACGGTAAAATCAAGCACCATTAATTGTCATTAGGATGTGAAAATTATAGTAGTAAAATAACTATGCTTTGCTTTAATGAGAGGCTCTCCGCCTCTCATTAAAAAGCTGTAAGTTAAAAAAACTTTTTTCATTTTTACTGCAATCTCCTAAAATCACTTTATTCCCCCTATAATCACTTTAATCATTGAGCAAATGTTTTTTATCGCATACACAACACCTAGGAAGGGTTTGAAACAACTTCTTGCATATTAAAATGGGAGAGATTTTTTCAATTTTAAAAGAAGCTTGTATACTACCATTGTCCGAGCATCCGTACCTATATTGTCAAAGTGAGAGAGTGCTAAGATTGCGGGAAATCATAGCGCATCCAAATTATCTTATATTGTATCGAGTAGCTGCAAAATAAATTGAGATTTTAACCGTAGTACACGCCCGCCGTAAATTTCCTAACTCCATTTGATTTGATGAAAAACGCAATACCTCTCACGAGAAAAACACTATTTTAATTTTTATTGTAAATTTCCTGAAATTACTTTATGAATTAAAAGATGTTTTGGTCGCATACGCAACGACCAAAAGGGGCCTTGAAAACCCTAAGTTCTAGCGTAAAGATGAGCCCACTTTGTGGGTATCCCGGAATTCTGGGAGTTTTTGCTATGTCCAGGTGCTTTAAGCACTAAAAGCAAAAAGGCTGACTAGAACTCAGTATTTTCAAGCTCCCGGAATACTCATGCGAGGGCGCTCGCGACCGGCGGGGGCTTTAAAATGCGAACCAAAGATCTTGATAATGATATTTTCATTGGCAAAAAAATTCGTTTGAGACGAAAAATGCTAAAAATGTCTCAAACAACTTTAGGACACGCTTTAGGTGTCACTTTCCAACAAATTCAAAAATATGAAAACGGCTTAAATCGTGTCAGCGCAGGGCGTTTAATGGAAATTTCTGATATTTTGAATGTTCCCATTGCCTTTTTTATGCCGATATCATTACAAAACAACAGCCCCCATATCATCATGATGAAATCGCATCAAACACAGAGGAATACCTGCTGCTCAAAAGATTTAGAGTTCTAACAACGGTAAAAAAGAAAGCCTTTTTACAACTGATCTCTGATGAGAATGCAAGCTAACATAACGCGATAGTGTGTGCTATTCAAAGTCCCCTTTGTGAACACTTTATTGCTTGAATGCAAAACATGCCAACTCCCTGTTTTAAGAAACGACACGTTAAGAGACACTATTTTAATTTTTATTGTAAATTTTCTAAAATTACTTTATGAATTAAAAGATGTTTTGGTCGCATACGCAACGACCAAGAGGGTCTTGAAAGCCCGAAAATCTAAACATGAATTTACCCCACTTTGTGGGTATCCCGGAATTCCGGGAGTTTTTGCTATGTCCAGGTGCTTTAAGCACTAAAAGCAAAAAAAGCTGATTAGATTTCAGTACTTTCAAGCTCCCGGAATACTCATGCGAGGGCGCTCGCGACCGGCGGGGGCTTTAAAATGCGAACCAAAGATCTTGATAATGATATTTTCATTGGCAAAAAAATTCGTTTGAGACGAAAAATGCTAAAAATGTCTCAAACAACTTTAGGGCACGCTTTAGGCGTAAGCTTCCAACAAATTCAAAAATATGAAAAAGGCTTAAATCGTGTCAGCGCAGGGCGATTAAAGAAAATTTCCGATATCTTGAATGTTCCACTTTCCTTTTTTTATGCCGATATCTTAACAAAACAGCAGTCACCATACCACCATGATGAAATCGCATCAAGCACAGAGGAATACCTGCTGCTCAAAAGATTTAGAATTCTAACAACGGTAAAAAAGAAAGCCTTTTTACAGCTGATCTCTGATGAGAATGCAAGCTAACATCACACGGATAGCGTGCGCTATTCAAAGTCCCCTTTGTGAACACTTTATTGCTTGAATGCAAAACATGCCACCCCTCCATTTTAAGAAACGACACGTTAAGAGACACTATTTTAATTTTTATTGTAAATTTCCTAAAATTACTTTATGAATTAAACGGTGTTTTGGTCGCATACGCAACGACCAAGAGGGTCTTGAAAGCCCGAAAATCTAAACATGAATTTACCCCACTTTGTGGGTATCCCGGAATTCCGGGAGTTTTTGCTATGTCCAGGTGCTTTAAGCACTAAAAGCAAAAAAAGCTGATTAGATTTCAGTACTTTCAAGCTCCCGGAATACTCATGCGAGGGCGCTCGCAACCGGCGGGGAAAAATGCAATCTCAAAATCTTAATATTGATATTTTCATTGGCAAAAAAATTCGTTTGAGACGAAAAATGCTAAAAATATCTCAAACAACTTTAGGGCACGCTTTAGGCGTAAGCTTCCAACAAATTCAAAAATATGAAAACGGCTTAAACCGTGTCAGCGCAGGGCGATTAAAGAAAATTTCCGATATCTTGAATGTTCCACTTTCCTTTTTTTATGCCGATATCTTAACAAAACAGCAGTCACCATACCACCATGATGAAATCGCATCAAGCACAGAGGAATACCTGCTGCTCAAAAGATTTAGAATTCTAACAACGGTAAAAAAGAAAGCCTTTTTACAGCTGATCTCTGATGAGAATGCAAGCTAACATCACATGAATAGCGTGCGCTATTCATAAGCATTCATACGTATTTTTAAAAGCAACCTCCATTGTAAGCATTTTTTCATTTTATGTGGATAAGCCATTGATATAATAGAAGATAAGCATCTTTACATACGATAACCCCTCATCATTATTATTTTTAACAGGACTGTATTATTTTTAACAGAACTGTTTTAAACAGTCTGTCTCTCGTCGACATTTATGCTACTTTTTTAACTTACCCAACCCTACCTTGAACCAAGACGAAAAACTGAGAGATAAAAAGTAATATAGAAATGAGATTCTTATACGGCTTGTAATGATGAAAAAAAAATGTGAAAATTCTGATCGGTAATGAGGAGAAAACACCATGATCAAGAGAAGCGTGAAGCTGCTTATCTTAGGCGTGATTGGGCTTGCAAGTTCTGCTGTAATTTCAGCGGGAAACACTGAAGAAATCTCAAATTCTGAAAGCTCTTTCAATACGATTCAAGAAGCTTCAAACACTCAAGAACCCTTTCAGCCCTTAAAAGCTGGAGACTATGACCAAGCCTATGACTATTACATCCAAGGTTATTATTTAAAAGCTTTTCGTGAAGCACTCCGACGTGCTGAAAAAAATGATCCTTTTGCACAAACTCTTCTTGCCCGAATTTATATGGAAGGATGTGCTGTTCCTATTGACGGTGCGCGTGCTGCTTTATGGTTTGAACGCGCTGCAAAACAGGGGGAACCCCAAGCACAACTACGCTATGGACTTATGTTGTTTGATGGTAACTTTATAAAACAAAATCAAGGACTTGGTGCGCAATTCATTCAAAAAGCTGTCAAAGCAGGCGTCAAGGAAGCCTATTTTTATTATGGACAACTGCTTCTTTATAAAGCCTCACAGGAAAAACAAGCTCTCCCTGGTGTTTCTTCCCAAAGTCGTGAAAATGAAGCAATAGAGCAAGCCTTAAAATGGTACTTAAAAGGTGCTGCTCTTGGGGATGCTGATGCTGCTTTTTCTGCTGCAAAAATTCTTTCCTTAGGCACGTTAAAGCGACCAAAAGATGATCGCAATGCCCGCAAGCTCATGGAGGTAGCGGCTCAAAACAACCACTTAAAAGCTCAACTTCATTTAGCACAATGGCTTGTACAGGGGCGTGGAGGAGAAACAGATTTTCAGCGTGCTTTTCATTTACTTCAAAGAAATGCGATCAACATGGTAGCACCAGCACAGATTTCCCTTGCAAGGCTTTATCGAGATGGCACAGGAACAAAAGGCGATATAATAATGGCAGCGGCATGGTATATGCTCGCAAAGGAGGCAAAAATGCAAGCTCCTGATCTTGAAATAATGCTCCAAGGCATGGATAAGGCACAACTAGAAAAAGCGCACAAAGAAGCAATAAAGCTCCTTCCTGTTTTTTAAAATACTCCTCTCTGCATCAAAAAGATAAAATTTATAGAAATTCCGGGAGATTTTGCTCTGTCCAAGTGCTTTAAGCACTAAAAGCAAAAAGGCTGATTTGAGTTCAGTATTTTCAAGCTCCCGGAATACCAACGCGAGGACGCTCGCACTCGGAGGGGGCTTTAAAATGCGAGCCAAAAATCTTGATAACGACATTTTCATTGGTAAAGAAAACGCACTGGTATCATTTGCTTAAGCAAACAATACCCAATAAGCAAAAGAGCTAGGCTATCCTGAAAATTCCGAAAGCTCTATTTTTTCATTCTTTTTTCTTGGACGAAAAACACGCCGCCTCTCAGTAAAAAGCTATTTTTTATTGTAAATTTCCTAAAATTACTTTATGACTTGAAAAGTGTCTTGGTCGCATACGCAACGACCAATAGGGATCTAAAAACCCGAAAACTCAAACATGAATTGACCCCGCTTTGCGGGTATCCCGGGATTCCGGGAGATTTTGCTATGTCCAAGTGCTTTCAGCACTAAAAGCAAAATGCTGATTTGAGTTCAGTGTTTTTAGACTCCCGGAATACCAACGCGAGGGCGCTCGCAACCGGCGGGGGCTTTAAAATGCGAGCCAGAAATCTTGATAACGACATTTTCATTGGCAAAAAAATTCGTTTGAGACGAAAAATGCTAAAAATGTCTCAAAAAACATTAGGTCAACATTTAGGTGTTACTTTCCAACAAATCCAGAAATATGAAAACGGCTTAAATCGTGTCAGCGCAGGGCGTTTAAAAGAAATTGCCGATATCTTAAATGTTCCACTTGTTTTTTTCTATGCGGACACCTCAGCAAAACAACAGCCCCCATACCCTCATGATGAAATCGCATCAAGTACAGAAGAATACCTGCTGCTCAAAAGATTTAGAGTTCTAACCTCGATAAAACAAAGAGCCATTTTACAATTACTCTCTGATCAAAATGAAAGCTTTTAACATCATAATATAGGGCGCTACACTCTCTATTCTTGACTTGCCTCCCACCCCTCAAAGGACAGAAGCCCCTTCCCTATCCAGTTGGGAAACAATCCGTCTTCTCAGAACAGAACTCTTTTAGCTTCCCATTTTATGTGGTTCATTTCACAAGATTATCCGGACAAGCTCCCTCAAATATTCACCACACACTCTCATAAAAACATCACATGTGCAAAATTTGATACCTTATAGCACCACACCTCAAACGATAGTATTTTACAGCAAACAGGATAAGCATTCATACGTATTTAAAAAAAGACATCCCTCAAAAAGCAATGCTTGAAAATTTTTTTGATCAATCTGGAATAACACTTAACACATCATTTTATAATGGTGATAGAGGACATGATCTTAACATGCAAACGCAAAAAATTGCTTTTTTATCATAATCACTAAAAGCAGCTGTTTATTAAAATATACGCCACCAGAAGCACTTCAAGCAGCCTTTACAGCTGAAACCATTATTCATTGATTAATTAACCGATTGATTAGATACCGATATGTTGTTAATGTGCTATAAGTAAAGTTGCTCTTATTTCTGGAAGAGGAGCTTCGCAAATAAAGAGCAACAATAAGTAAGGGGAATTAAAGATGTTAAAATATTTATTGCTGTCACCGGTTGTGTTGGTGGCTGGTTGCGCATCTGTAGGCAATTATTCATCAAATTATGTTGATCAAAGTCTTACAAAGCGTCAGGCACAATTAGTCGCTAACAAATTTATTAGCGATATCAAGAGACCTCTACCACCAGCTACAACCACATTTCTTATAAAGAAAAATAATACAGCAGACAACTTTACTCCTTTATTTATCAATCTGTTGCGACGGAATGGATATAATGTGATCTATACAGATCAACCTCAAAAGCAACAAAACATGGGTGTGAATTTGAGGTATAGAATAAAATTAAATAGTAGCACTATAGTGTCTCTTTTTCAGTATAGTGTGAACGGAGAACTACGTGCTCATATAAGTACTCAGCCCAGATGAACCCGCTATTTAATGTAAACATTCTCTATATTTTACACGTAAAGACTTAAAAGCTCTTGCGAAAGGCAAAGAGATTTGCACCTCAATAAAAAACCTCATTTTTAGCCAGAGTGGATAAATTTTATTATAGATTGTGACAATACAAAATAGTGTAAATTATAGCTTTAAGATTTAAGAAAAGAAGAATACTAAAAATAATGAAAATGCCCCACACCCTAGTGAATTGTTACGCGAAGATGTAAATGCAAAACTTGGACTATCTGTGATTGAAGCAGCTGAAGAGTTTTCTATATCCCGTGTAGCATTTTCTAGGGTCTTGGTAAAATCCTTATAACGACATTTTCAGTGGCAAATTCATTGGCAAAAAATTCGTTTGAGACGAAAAATGCTAAAAATGTCTCAAAAAACATTAGGTTAACATTTAGGTGCCACTTTCCAACAAATCCAGAAATATGAAAACGGATTAAATCGTGTCAGCGCAGGGCGTTTAAAAGAAATGGCCGATATCTTAAATGTTCTACTTTCCTTTTTCTATGCTGATATCTTAACAAAACAACAGCCCCCGTACTCTCATGATGAAATCGCATCAAGTACAGAAAAATACCTGCTTCTCAAAAAATTTAGAGTCCTAACCTCGATAAAACAGAAAGCCTTTTTACAGCTGATCTCTGATAAGAATACAAACGAACACCCCGCGATAACACACACCACGCTCTATCCCATGAGACACTCATAATAAACTCCGTATTCACATATTCTTAATTAAAAACACCTCATGGTTTTAGGGAACTTATATCATTACCATCAATTATATCATTGCCATCAATGATGATATTTTACGACACAACGGGATAAATTTCCCCAAAAATTCTAAAAAATTTTTGTGCAAATTTTTAAAAAGCTTGCGTCTGAGCGCTTTTTATGGTCTTGCAAAGAACTGAAAAGCAAAAATACATAAAGGTCCTTTTTTACTTAAGCTTTTCTCTTTGCAAAAAGCAGGAGAAAGCCCATAAAGAGCACACAGGACCATGAGAGAGCCGCAAGGTTAATCAAAGGGATTTTAGCCCGAAAATAACAAAAGAGCTTGACTGTTAAAGGCAGCAAAGAAAAGCGCCATAAAGACAACAAGAGAGTTCTTTTTGCAAGAATAGAATTGGATAGAAACGATGAAAATTAATGGCAATGAAATTCGCCCTGGTAATGTGATCGAACATCAAGGAAGTTTATGGGTTGCTGTTAAATGCAACGCTGTAAAACCAGGAAAAGGTGGTGCATTTAACCAAGTTGAAATGAAAAATTTGATTGATGGTACAAAACTTAATGAACGATTTCGCGCTGCTGAGACCGTTGAACGCGTGCGCCTTGAACAAAAGGATTTCACATTTCTTTATCAACAAGGGGATGCTTTGGTCTTTATGGATTCAGAATCTTATGAACAACTTGAACTCCAAAAGGATTTTGTTGGTGAACGTGCTGCGTTTCTCCAAGATGGGATGACTGTCACAGTTGAACTTTATCAAGAAAAGCCTATTGGCATCTCACTTCCTGATCAAGTTGCTGTCACGATTGCGGAAGCCGATCCTGCCATCAAAGGACAAACGGTTACCTCCTCTTATAAACCCGCCATTCTTGAAAACGGGATTCGTATTCTTGTTCCCCCCTTTATGAATGCTGGTGAACGTATCATTGTAGACACCAATGAGTTGATTTATTTGCGTCGTGCAAATGAAAAAGATAAATAAAGGAATAAAAAATGGCCCATTCTGCAGTCATGAATGTCATGGTGCAAGCTGCAATGAAAGCAGGACGCTCGTTGGTACGTGATTACGGTGAAGTGCAAAATTTGCAAGTGTCTTTGAAAGGACCAGCAGATTATGTCAGCCAAGCAGATCGCAAAGCGGAAAAAATTATTTTCAATGAATTAAGCAAAGCGCGCCCCAAATTTGGTTTTCTGATGGAAGAGTCAGAAGAAATCATTGGAGAAGATTCACAACACCGTTTTATTGTTGACCCTTTAGATGGCACCACAAATTTTCTCCATGGCATTCCTTTTTTTGCTGTTTCCATTGCCTTAGAAAGCCAAGGGAAAATCGTTGGTGGTGTCATTTACAATCCCGTGAATGATGAACTCTTCACCGCAGAACGCGGGTGTGGTGCTTTTTTCAATGACCGCCGCTGTCGCGTTTCTGCACGGCGCAGACTAGAAGATTGTGTCATTGCCACAGGCATGCCTCATTTTGGTCGCCCAAATCATGGAGCCTATCTTATTGAATTACGTAATGTGATGGCAGAGGTTGCCGGACTTCGCCGTTTTGGTGCTGCTGCGCTTGATTTAGCTTATGTTGCTGCTGGAAGAACCGATGGCTTTTGGGAAGATAACCTGCAAATTTGGGATATGGCTGCTGGAATACTGATGGTTCGTGAAGCAGGTGGTTTTGTCACCGATAAAGAAGGTGGTAGCGATATATTCCGCAAAAAAAATATCATTGCCGGCAATGAACACATTCGCCTAAAATTAGAAAAAACCCTCAAAAAAGGCATTTAAACCTCAGAAAAGATCTAGCAGATTATGTCTGCCAAGCAGATCGCAAAGCGGAAAAAATTATTTTCAATGAATTAAGCAAAGCGCGCCTCAAATTTGGTTTTCTGATGGAAGAGTCAGAAGAAATCATTGGCGAAGATTCACAACACCGTTTTATTGTTGACCCTTTGAGATGGCACCACAAATTTTCTCCATGGCATTCCTTTTTTTGCTGTTTCCATTGCCTTAGAAAGCCAAGGAAAAATCGTTGCTGGTGTCATTTACAATCCCGTGAATGATGAACTCTTCACCGCACAACGCGGGTGTGGTGCTTTTTTCAATAACCGACGCTGTCGCGTTTCTGCACGGCGTAGACTAGAAGATTGTGTCATTGCCACGGGAAATGCCTCATTTTGGTCGTCCAAATCATGGAACCTATCTTATTGAATTACGCAATATAATGATGGAAGTTGCCAAACTTCGCCGTTTTGGTGCTGCTGCTCTCGAATTTAGCTTATGTCGCCGCAGAAAAAACCGATGGTTTTTGGGGAGATGACCTGCAAATTTGGGATATGGCTGCTGGAATACTGATGGTTCGTGAAGCAGGTGGTTTTGTCACCGATAAAGAAAGCGGTAGCGATATATTTCGCAAAAAAAAATATCATCACAACAAAACGCCCCAAGAAGCAACAACGACATCAGAAGCCAACATCCTCCCCTACTTCTCTTAAGAAATCACCGCCTACACAGCAAAAAAGATTGACTATAATTTAAAATATCCCCTCTCTGCTAAGGGCTATCACATATGCCTCTCATAGTTTTCACCTCTACATGACAACAGAAATTTTAGCAAATCCATTGATTTATACAGCCATTCCCCCCCCTTCATTTAACCATTATCTCAGATAGTCTATGAAATACTCTCGAGATTTATAGTAACAAAAATCTTTGTTTTCCAAAATTGCTTTCTGCATTTCACTTGCAAGCTGCTCTTTATCTTTTTCAACAACCTCTTTCAGCGCCTTTATCTTCTCATTACCGAAGATAATTTTTAATTTTTCTTTTAATTTTTTTTCCTCAACAAGCTTCTCCCAAAAGATCAATCGGTTATCACATGTCTCATTTGCTGCTTTTATCCATTCTCTGGCTCCTAATTTGTAAACTTTTTCAAATGTTGGATTCCCCTCAGCTATGGAAAGATCTTTTGCTCTATTTGTGTCATTCTCTTTACAAGTATTGATTACATCTCTAACTGTGACAGAATGGCAACCATTATCAAAGGCAACATAGCCTTTTTTCACTGTTTTAATAAGCTTCTTATAGTAAATGAAAGTTTCTCTTGCCGCCTTATAATCACTGGAAAAATCACACAACAACAACAACACTTTCTTTTTACAATATAATAATAAAATACACTCACCAGACCAAGATTCCGAAAGCTTTAGCATTTCCTCTATCTCTTCGTGTTCTGTACTTATAGATATGTTGTCCCACAAAGTATCTGTAAATTTTTTCTTTTTATCCTCCCCTGTAGAGTTTTCCTTTTGGTGCTGTTTGCATTCAGCTGTAATCATATCATCAAGAACATATAACCACCAATGAAGTAATAACATCGTAGGTTGACTCCGTTTTTTGTTCGTAAGAGGATCTACAAACTTTTGCAGAGTTATTCCATTCTTTCTCATTAATCGCACTGCTTTTACAAAAAATTTCCTAAAATACGAGGTATCCAAGAGACTACATATTTTTTTGTAATGTTCATAAGTAAGTTTTTTTTCGAGTGCTTGTTTGTACAATAAACGCACTTCGTGCTCCCCTCGAACACAAATATCCTTTACAAATGGAAGCCGATCTCCACCGACTTTCATATCTTCCCTAGGATTTTTTATCCCCAGTACGTCTCTTTCCCATAGCCTTACTCCCTCATCCCATTGTTTCAACCATTCCTGCGATACTTTTTGAGTTTTTTTAACAAGCCTTTGTTCCCCTTGTGCAATAATATCTTGATATCCAGCGCACTCTTGCTCTTTT
>NZ_JBHIOG010000041.1:0-2540 GCF_042195435.1 Bartonella sp. CL162QHHD | reverse complement strand
TCCTATGGGACCAGCAATTGAAGGTGGCGTTGGCATTAATGCGCAACTGTCTCACAATTTCTCCCTTCATGGTGATGTCAGTTATCAACAAAAACTTCAAAAAACTGGTATAAGTGGTGCAAACTTTTCAGGCGGCATACGCTATCAGTTTTAAATCAAGGTTGAAAAGTAGCCTATTCATTCTATTCAATTTTAAAAAAAGGCAGCACATCGTGCTGCCTTTTTATCTCTCCCCTATTCTTCTCTACCAATACACACCGCCAACATTTTTCTTTAAGAAAATTAGTTAAAAAACTCAAAACAATAAAATAGCGCGCTTTCAACTAGTAAAAATATCCCTTGAAAAAAACTAAACGTCGATTGAAAAATCAATGAGCGCTATTTTATCGTAACCGTGTTAAAGAAAAACATGAAAGATATGGTATCATCTTTGGTTTCATGATGTTGAAAGAGATCCCTATCAGGCTCAAGCATACAGTTTTTTTAAATTTTCTTGCCTACTCCTTTTCTTTAAGCATAAGCAACAAGTTTTATGCAAGCATAACACATATCTTGAATAGAAAAACTTATAATACTTATATAATATTAACATAATGTATTCATATAATACTAAGTGAATTTAAGTATAATACATTATATGTTAAATGTATAATTTATTTTATACTTTACATAAAAATAAAAATCGCCTATTCACGTTCCATCTCTAAAATACCCATCCATTTGATATCCTTCTTATAAGCGGGGGAAGAGTGTGGGGCACTTATAATTTAGGAAAATCTTGATGTGTAAAAAGTCCCTTTTATCCTGCACGGCTGTCATAGCTGTCATGCTATTCAACACCCATCTCAATGTATATGCTGAAACTCTTGAAGTTTCCGGCGAGAAAAAAGAAGTATCTAACACAACGTATGAGATTATTAATGCGAAAGACAACGGGGAAATTACCGGCACACATTTAACTGTGGTTGGGAATAAAGACACGGATATTTATGCTGTAACAGCTGACGGTTTTGGCAGTGCGATTACATTACTGCAAGACACAGCCATTAAAGGAACTGATTTTGACATTCGTCTTGGTCTTAATGCAAAAGATGGTGCTACAATCAAAATGACTGGAGGCATTATTACGGTTTCTGAAATTGGCGCTTTCTTCGAAAACAGTATGAATGATAAAAACAAGCTGGAAGGTGTAACAATATCAAGCGGTAAAGATGACCACTTCATGGACAAGGGAATAAATGCCGATAACAAAAGCAAAGTTACTTTAGAAAACGTAACGGTTACGCAAGCAAACACCAGTATATTTGCAAATGATCATTCTGAAGTAACGATTTTAGGAGGAGCATTTGATGGAGAACTCAAAGGAATATCTGCTACGGAAGGCAGCGCTATTACTTTAACCTATAGTGAATTAGCCGATAATAAAAAAGGCAGTGTTCAAGTTACATCATCTCATGGTGACGGACTCTATGCAAATGGTGCACAATCCACAATCACAATGATAGGAGGATCAGTCACTGGAGAAAATACAGCATTACTTGCAGAAAATGGCGGACATATTGACGTCACAGATGTTACTTTAAAAAAAGATGGCACCGGAATCGGTGCAATAGCTAATGATGTTGACAGCACAATTGAACTGCACGGAAATACGGTAATTAATGACGCTGTAATTGGGCTTTATGCAACAAACGGTAGCACAATCACAATGACTGGAGGAACCATTACGGCTTTTGAAACTGGTGCGTTCTTCAATGAGAGTAAAAGCGATAAAAACAAGTTAGAAAACGTAACCATTACTTATGCAAATACCAGCATAAGTGATCAAGACAAGCTAGAAAATGTAAAAACATCGGACAATGAATTAGACCCTGGATGGGAAAGTGAATTAGAAAATGAAAAAGAAGAGTTTTTATTCACAGGAATAACGGCCTTTGCCGGAAGTCATCTCACTTTAGAAAATGTAACCATTACGCAAGCAGACACCAGCATATCGGCAGAAGATGGTTCACAAGTAACGATATTAGGAGGAGCATTTGATGGAGAACACACAGGGCTATACGTAATGAACGGCAGCTTCATTACTTTAGCCAATAGTAAAGAAGGCAGCGTTCAAGTTACATCATCTAATGGTGATGGACTCTATACAGACGGTTTATTCTCTACCATCATAATGATGGGAGGGACAGTGACTGCGNGACGGTTTATTCTCTACCATCATAATGATGGGAGGGACAGTGACTGCGGGAAACAGAGCATTATTTGCACAAAAAGGTGGATATATTAAGGTCACAGATGTTGCTCTAACAACGATGGACGGAAACGGATACGGGGCAGCTTCCACCGATCCTTACAGCTTTATTGAATTGGATGGAGAGACAACGATTACTAATGCTATAAATGGACTTGATGCGGAAAACAGTGGTGTCATCATAATGACGGGAGGAGCTGTAACTGCAAAAAATGCAGCATTGTTTACCATGAACGGTGGATATATTAAGGTCACAGATGTTGC
The DNA here is from genome assembly GCF_042195435.1 of Bartonella sp. CL162QHHD. Taxonomy (NCBI): domain Bacteria; kingdom Pseudomonadati; phylum Pseudomonadota; class Alphaproteobacteria; order Hyphomicrobiales; family Bartonellaceae; genus Bartonella; species Bartonella sp. CL162QHHD. Next base: position 25 of record NZ_JBHIOG010000041.1, on the reverse strand, counting down.
TCTAACAACGATGGACGGAAACGGA
>NZ_JBHIOG010000040.1:0-8695 GCF_042195435.1 Bartonella sp. CL162QHHD | reverse complement strand
AGATGGGTTTTCCCCTTTGAGATGGGTTTTCCCCTTTGAGATGGGTTTTCCCCTTTGAGATGGGTTTTCCCCTTTGAGATGCTATTCTATAGTGAATTAATCAAAGTCATTGGTTTGCACGTCATAAAGGGGTGTGTAGGGGGGCTTTGTATCAATGAGAAGTATTTGAAAAAAAGCCTAAAATGCCTCTTATGGACGCTCTCAAAGGTCAATGGCTGTTGTAACATGAAAGACAAATGGTATGATGATGCTCAGCTACTACTTTTATGAAGTGAAAAGGGGCATGAAGGTAAAGAAGGATATGGCGTAACAAGGGGCGGGTTTGATGGTTCACTTTACGGGGGCTGGGGGCTATTATATCTTATTTACAGATACTGTTTTGAAATGAGCGTGGATGCGCTGGGAAATATTAAAAAAGTGCGTGAATGAAAGACATAAGTGTATTCTGTTTTAGAATGTCCTATTGTACCTGAAGAGAATATCTCCATTATAGAATGCGATATATAAAAGCGTAAAATATGTAATTTTCATCAATTAATTGTCGTTTTCGTGGAGGCTTTAAGCCCGTAAAGCTGAAGAATGATGATGGATGTTAGCTTTACTCCTTGAAATTGCATATTATGCCAAAATAAAATTGTATGCGCATTGCGAAAATTATACAAAAAGAGATGGGTAATAGGCTCGCTTTTATTTGGCATAGTAAAAGTTGAAACGGTTTGCTCTTTATCGTTTTGGTTTCTGTTTTAAAATATGCCGGTTATATGAGGGATGGAAGTTGATTAACAGCGGGAATGGATTTTATGTAGCTTTCAGTTCTCATCGTTAAGGTTTTGGGGAACTATTGGGGGACTATAGAGGTTGGTTTAAAGAGGTTGGAAAATGTCTTTGTGCTTAATAAACAGATGAGACATTTTACTAAAAAAGGGGAAACTTCTCTTGTTCATTGTTTAAAATGCTCTTTTAAGAAAAAATATCAAAATAAGTATCAGGAACAGAGAGGCAATAGACAATTCCTTCTTGTGTCAATTTGAGGGAAGCTGAACCATTCACAGAAATGGGAACGATTTTTTCGAGAACGGCACTACCAAAACAGGCTTTTTTATTGTTTGTGGGAGGGATGCCGGATTCAAAATTTTCATGCCAAGTGATGATAAGTTGCGTTTTGCCATTCAGTTTTGTTTCGATTTCACAGCGTACACAGATGCTCCCCTTTTCTTGGGAAAGGGCTCCAAAAGAAAGAGAATTGACAATCAGTTCATGAAAAGCCAAACCAATATGCAAAGCGGCATTGGGAAAAAGATAAGGATCGACGCCTTCAAGTGAAAAACGTTCTGTTTCTTTCATTAAATAGCCTAAAGCCTGCGTTTGGACCAATTCGCGAAATTGAGCACCACGCCAATCGGAATCCGTGATCAGATCTTGAGAATGAGAAAGAGAATGAAGACGACCTTGAAATTTTCGTAAAAAAACTTGAAGAGATTCAGTATAGCGGGCGGTTTGACTGGCAATACTTTGAATGATCGCTAGAAGATTTTTAGAACGGTGACTGACTTCGCGAAGAAGGATTTTAAGCACTTGTTCACGGCGGCGTAAGCCGGAAATATTGACACCGGTGGTGATAATACCAATAATGTCTTCGTTATCATTGCGGTGGCAATCAATAGAAAATTTGTACCAAATCTCTTGTTTGTTTGTATCTTCAAAACGTGCTTCAACAGTTTGCATTTTGCCACTGGCTAAAACTTGCAGTTTGATGGTTTCCATATTGTCTGCAAGGTCAAGCGAAAAAAAGTCGCTGTCACGACACCCAACCCGCCATTTATTGTGCAAATGGTGGGGCAAGTTTTCAGCCCATAAATAAACCAGATTTGTTGCCTGATAGAGAACGCAAATATCCGCACCACGAATCGCTTGCATGAGCGCACTCATATGAGATTTATCCATGGGAGGCTTTGAAAGAGGCGTAACAATCATAATTTTAAGATGTTACCCTGTTCTAAGCCGCTTTAGAAGCATTCTCTTGAAAAAATAAAGCTTGGGAAATAAGCGCTTTCACCATATCTGGGTTAAAAGGTTTGGTCACTAAAAAAGTTGGTTCTGGACGCTCGCCAGTGAGAAGCCTTTCGGGAAAAGCCGTGATGAAAATCACTGGTATATGGTCATTTTTCAAAATCTCGTTGACCGCATCAATACCTGAACTGTTATCGGCTAATTGAATATCAGCCAAAATCAACCGTGGTTTTTTCTTATGATACATAATGACAGCTTCATCACGCGTGCGCGCTATTCCTACAACATGATGACCTAGGCTTTCTACCATTTGCTCAATATCAAGTGCAATAAGAGGTTCATCTTCAATAATCATGACTTCAGTGGCAATTTGTTGAGAAATATCAATAGATGCTTGGTTGAGAAGCTTGCGGAATTCTTTCGTATCCAGATTCATGATTTCGCTGGCTTCTTGTTCATGAAATCCTTCAACGGCAATGAGCAAAAATGCTTGGCGTGCACGGGGCGTGAGATAGGATAATTTGGCACTGGTTTTTTGTTCAAGACCAAATTGAGGCAGGGGTTCTGGGATGTTCGGTGTGGTTTGGTCAAAAAGATGGCAAAAAAGCCAATAGGTACCAATTCGGTCAGTGGAGGCTTTGGGAAAAATGGAGATGTCGGCAATGAGTGCTTCCAACATCGCTGACACATAAGCATCGCCAGAGGATTGGCTACCGGTGACAGAGCGGGCAAAACGCCGAAGATAGGGAAGATGCGGGGCAATGCGCGTTGATAATGACATAATTTATAACTCCTTTGACCTTTCAAGCACTTTGTTGGTTGAAATTCTCAACCGATAAAAAAGTTCCTTGATTTGTATGGAACTTTTTACCGACAGCTATATTTACAACTATAAGGCGAAAAAATTCTTCGCGGTGCTACCAATATTATATGGATTAGGGGGATGAAAAATGAACGACCGTGATGAAAAAAATCTCACCACACAATTTACAGTTGGAGATGATCTTCTCGGGGTCAATAGCGAAATAGCACGGAAGTTACGTCAATTTTACATGGAAATTCAAGAAGAGGCACTGCCACGGTGTTTGCTTGAGCTTTTAGAGAAGTTGGAGCGCGCAGAGCAATTTGGCTTAAACAATGTGGAAAAGGTTTGAATCCTTTATGTCAAAGCGCGCGAAAAACTTTAAACAAGAACTCCTTTCTGTGTTGCCGGCTTTACGAGCTTTTGCTGTTTCTTTAAGTGGCAAGCACGATAAAGCTGAAGATTTGGTTCAAGATACTGTTATGAAGGCATGGGCTAAGCAAGATAGTTTTGAGATGGGGACTAATCTTAAAGCTTGGCTTTTTACCATTTTGCGCAATGAATTTTATAGTCAAATGCGTAAAAAGGGAAGAGAAGTTCAAGATACCGATGGCGTGTTTACTCAAAATGTCGCTGTTCATCCTGCTCAATATGGATCGCTTGATTTGCAAGATTTCAAAAAAGCCTTAAATTTGCTTTCTGCCGATCAAAGAGAAGCCATTATTCTCATTGGCGCATCGGGGTTTTCTTATGAAGATGCTGCGACTATTTGTGGTTGTGCTGTTGGAACCATTAAAAGCCGTGTGAGCAGGGCGCGTAATCGATTACAAGAACTTCTTAAGGTGGATGGTGAGTCTGATTATGGTCCTGATTCTTACTCAGCTGGAAGTACATTGTGTTCATTTAACGGCTAAAAAAGCATAATAATTATGATCGATAGCCTTGTTTTTTTTATTCCCGTTATAGCTATTACAGTAAAGTCAGTATCTGAGGAAATTCAGAAGTTTGGCGTGTATCCTTAGGAACACAAGAAAAGCCTGTATAAAACTTTCTCACGGGCTTTAGGTTTTATGTTCCATAAGGTTGCCTTCCTTTGTGCTGAAAAATGACGACTTTCAAGTTCGCCAATGGACATTCTATGACAACAAAAACAAATTTGATGCCTCAAATGCCTTCTTCTGATGCAACGATATCACGCTGGCGGTGGGGTGCGATTGTTGTTTCTCTTGTTATGGCTCTTTTGGCATCGGTTTTTATTATGTTGCTTTCAAATGCCGTTGATCGAGAAATCGCACAGTTGAATACAAGTTCAGAATTGCGCGAACAGGCTGATTTGGTCCTTATTAGCTTGATTGATATGGCTGTTGCTGATCGCAGCTATGCAAAAACGCGCAAGGCGGAAGATAAAATACGTTTTGAAAATTCAGAGCGGGAGTTGGGGAATATTCTCGACTATATCGCACTTATTGTTTATGCGCATCCGCAGTGGTATAAATGGTTTACGGCTTTTAAAGAAGAGGTTGAAGCACGAAAAGCCTTTATGAATGCCCATATGCATGCTCTTGATGCGATTCCTGAACAACCTTCTCAACCTTCTCATGCGGACTCTTTGGAAGTATCAAAGATTCCTGTGGCACGTTTAGCTCAATTGATGACAAGCTTTATTAATGGGGATGATGTAGTGCGACAAAAACAGCGTGAGGGTATCGCATTGATGCGGGCTGCTTTGACATTGGCGGCTATTGTTTCCGTTGTAAGTACCTTTATTTCTGCCTATTTTGTTATTAATCGTTTTCATCGTGATATGCGCTCTTTAAAATTGTATCAATTGCTGCTTCATAGCGAAAATATCGCTCTGGAAGCCCGCGTGAAAGAACGAACACAAGAATTAGAAAGAGCACGTAATCACGCTGAAAAAGAACGCCAACGGGTTGAAATATTGTTGCAGGATGCAAGCCATCGCATTGGCAATTCTCTTGGAACGGTGTCTTCTTTGCTGGGGCTCCAGTTAAACCGGAGCAAAAATGAAGAGGTACGTTCTGTTCTAGGTGCTGCACGTGATCGTATTCAGACAATTTCTACAGCACATCGTCGTTTGCGCTTAAGTGATGATATGGAAACGACTTTATTGGCAGAGTTTCTTAGTTCTGTTGTGCATGATGTCGAATTGGCAGTTCCTTTTGAATTGCGTGAAAACATCACCATTCACACCAACTTTAAAGATTGTCGCCTGTCTTCAAGAGATGCGACAACACTTGGAATTATCCTTGGTGAACTGCTGACAAATTCCTTAAAACATGCCTTTCCTGATCAACGGTCGGGTCATATTTATATCTCCTTTGGTCCCCAGAAAGATGGACAATTGATGCTCATTGTAGAAGATGATGGCGTGGGAATGAAAAGCCAAACTTTAAAACAAAAAACAGGGCTTGGTCGTGTGGTTGTGGAACAGCTCTGTATGCAATTTGGTGAAAAACCTCTGTTTGAAACTTCTGCTTTAGGAGGCACAAAGATTGTTATTCCTTTGCCAAAACTTAGCATGAATAGTTCAAAAAAAAGCTCTGACTGATTTTTTTAAAGGGTTAAACTCTTTGCTCGTGGTAAGCTGCCTTTCATTCATCGTGAATGTATGGGGAGGGCATCTTTTCACAAGAAGAAGGAAAAATACGGCTTCAGTAGCGCGAACACAGCACTCTTTAATATTAAATTATCGATTGTCTTCAAGAAAGGCAACTTTGCTTCTTTATCTTTTGGTGTAATGTTTGATTTTCTCTCTCGTTGTTTTTTTGCTTTATTGACTCCGATGATCGGCTTTCAAAGTTCTCCTTGTCTTAGAGCTTTGAAGTGCTTAAGTGAGCCTTTAAATTTATTTTGAATAAGTGCTCCTTTAAGCCAATAATAATACTTATATTCGTAAGCTCTATTTCTTTGCTAAGAGATTGTTTTTTTAAGTTTTGTTATTTTTTGTAAGGGCTGTTAAAACTTTAAATATGGGTTTTTTTTGTAAAAGTGTGTAAGGAATATTCTCTTAGGTAAAACTTGCTCATAAAGTTCATGAAACACCGTTCTTTAGGGCTATGAACAGCATACATTCAACAAGTGGAATCTATTCAACAAGAAGTCGGGTTGTTTATAGAATGATATGGATTTTAGAATCTTCATTCTTTAGAAAAACTCACCTTTGATTTAAAACTTTATTGCATGGAAAACAAAGGGATTTTTATCGTTTTGATAAAATAAACAAGAAGAGTTAGCCTTTTGGGGGTTCATATTTTTCACTTTTCTATTGTGCGTAAATCTGCAAACCTATTGTGCGTAAACCTGAAAAGGGGAGGGCGTTTTATTTTTAATCATTGTGATGCGACCTTGGGTGGTGGCATATTTCGACGTATCCTTTAATAGATATTTAAAGTGCGGAAATCTCTTTGAGAAAAGTAAGCGCTAAAGCATATTTTTAGATGTTTTGAGTCGTGAAAATGCCGATGCTTTCATGCTTTAAGTCTCTTCGGAGGGTGCTATCGGGCTGTTGATCAAAGAATCAATATTGTTTTTTTCTTGTAGGAATGTTTGTAGGTCTTGATTGGTTAAGGCTTTGCTATCCGGTATACGAATGCGCATGGGATCAACTTTGACGCCATTGACAATGATTTCAAAATGACAATGGGGACCGGTTGCCATTCCTGTTGATCCAACATATCCAATAATTTGCCCTTGTCGTACTTTCACGCCTGGTTTGATGTCTGGTGCATAACGACTTTGGTGTGAATAACTGCTGACATATCCATTGGCATGTTGAATTTCCGTGTGATTTCCATAGCCGCCTGTTACGCCTACTTTTGTGACAATACCATCTCCTACAGCAATAATGGGCGATCCTTTAGGAGCAACCCAGTCAACACCCGTATGCATGCGAATATAGCCTAAAATAGGATGTTTGCGTGGACCAAAGGGGGAGCCAAAAATCCCATTTGGTGTGGGTTTGCGCAGCAAGAAAGGCTTTGAACTCTTCCCTTCAGAATCATAATAATCAACGCTTCCATCTTTTAATTGATAACGGTAATATTTATAAGTTGTATTTCCAAAAGTTGCGCTAATATAACGAATTTCTGGATCAGTGTTTTTGGATGCTTCCTTTGCTTTCAAGTTCTTTTTGCCGTTTTTGTTTTCTTTATCGCTTTGTGGTACGGCATAAAATATTTCGATCTGATCATTGGGTGTTATCGGACTTTTCATGTCAATATTGGTGGCCAGCAGACGAATAAGACGATGAGAGAGAGATTGTGATATATTATGACTGAGCAAAGCACTATAGAGTGCATCATAAGCCGTTGGTAATTGCGCGCTATTGATGTAAGAATGCGGAATACCATTTTGAAAAGCCGTTTTAAGCGCTTTAGACATTTTAGGCTCTGTGCTTTCAATGAATTGGCCTTTATCATTCAGGGCAATGGTGAGAACATGATGCATCCCTTGATAGATACTTGCGCGTACGAGATGGTCTTTTTCACCAGCTTGTGTCACGATACCAATGCGTAAAAGGCTTCCCTCTTTAAGAGTATCGGAAAGGCTTATTTTTTCTAGCGTTTTTACAACTTGGTCAATTTGCTTTTTTGTATAACTGGTTTTTTTGAAAGCATCGGCTATCGTTTGTTTTTTACGAATAGGAATAATATCTTCAACATAGTTTTTCGTCAGATCGATACGGTGGCTTTGAGGAGAAACGGTTACATTTTCTTGAACGATTCGAACTTCAGGGGATTCTGTGCCTTGGGAAGGGGAGGATACATCTTCTAACTTTAAAGGATCAATCAATGTGAGAACTGAAAGAAGTTCGGTGCTCTTTTCTAAAGTAAATCCAGCTTTTTGCACTTCTTGTTGTGCCTCTTCATCTGTCAATGTGTCGCTGTCATCAAAATCGAATTGATTTACCTTAAAATCATAGCTGCGTAAGGTGAGTTTTGTTTCGATTTTTGCACCGTAAATCTGCCCAGAATCTTCTTGTGGTGCAATATTTTGACTTTGCGAATCACTGGCAAGAATGCTTAAAGAATCAAATTTTGGATAGCTATATTTCTGGGGGCGATTTTCGGCTAAAGCCATACGAATCCATTCAAAATGTTGTGTTTGAATGACTTTTTCATCGCCTTTTTTTGTAGAATCGATAGTTCAAATTGACGTTTTCTGTCAAAGCTTTGCCGTGCATGGGTGGGAGAAATACGATCACCTTTATACCCATTGGCCTCAGGGTCTTGTGATTCTGATAGGTTTTCCTGCGTAAACCATTGTGGCGGTGTTACCAATCGCTGTTGTTCATCAAGAGCCGTAAAAAGTGCAATCCCCATAAGAATGCAGGAAGTGATTCCTGTCAGAACGGTTCCCGTAAGCCAACGAGCAGAGACCTGCCGGCGCGCAGGCCGTAAGCGTTTGACGACAAGAGCAGGGTCCTGTCCAGGATCGTTTTTTTGTTGTTCGTTATCCCACATAGATTTATAAGAGTACTTTTCAATATTAAATAAAGAAAGCTAGATAGATAGATAGCTTAGCATGCTTCTACAGGAATTTGATTCTTTTTACAAATTACAGATCATGCGATTCTCTTTATACAGCAATGTCTTTATAAATCGTACCTGTGCAGAAAAATTTCCTTATTAAAGTAGCATAAAACAAGCGTTATTGTGATTAACTCATTCTTAGGCAACTTCCTATTTTTATGCATTGCAATGGGGTGCTATATTTTACTTTAAAGGCGCCATGCTCTCTTTGAACTCCTTTTGTTTTCATGTTTTATTTTTATGAAGGCAGATTTTTCCAATAATGTCTTGAAATAGGATTTTTTGTTACAATATTTTATTGGAAATGTTTGGGTTATTTTATTTAAAAAAA
>NZ_JBHIOG010000039.1:0-1273 GCF_042195435.1 Bartonella sp. CL162QHHD | reverse complement strand
TGTTGGGTATAGTTATGGTACCGGTGGTCCAGGGTGGATGGGGAATGCTTCTTTTGGTAAAGGCAAGGGTTCCAGTGAGGAAGTGCATCACAAGAACAGCCATATTATAGGCACTGGCACTCTTCATACCATAAGTCAGGGAAACACCATACTGGCAGGCGCCGTGGCTTCTGCAGACCATGTAGAAATGGAAGTAGGGGGTGATTTCGCCATTACCAGCCGCAGTGATACGGGACAAACTTCCAGCAAGCAAGACTCTTTTTCTATTGGGTTTAATGGTGGAAAAAAGGATGATGCAGCCACAACCAATATTTCCTTGAACAAGGATAAATCCTCTAGCGATTATCATAGTGTTGTGGAGCAATCAGGCATCAAAGCCGGTGATGGCGGTTTTAAGATCAACGTTAAAGACAAAACGACCCTAACTGGGGGGCTTATTGCCAGCACTGCGCCGGCAGAAAAAAACAGCCTGACCACAGGAAGCATTAGCACCAGTGATATCAGCAACGGTGCGCATGCTCAAGCTAGCAGCCAAGGTTTAAGCATTTCTGCGGGTGGTCCGATGTATCAGGGCAAATATGGTGTCGGGAAAAACATTGCTAAAAATGTCTTAGATCATTCAAAAGCTAAAGATTCAGAGGAAGGATACACCAAATCCGCCATTAGCGATGGCACCATTGTCATTACTGATGAAGCAGGGCAGAAGGCATTGACAGGGCAAGATGTGGAACAAGCCATAGCCTCCCTTAATCGTGATACTGCCACCGCCCATAAGGGTGTACAACAGCTCGATGCAGGCAAGCTGGAACAAATCGTCCATGAAAACCGTGAAATGGCAACCCAACTTTTAGAAGAAGGATTTAAATACAGTGATGACTCCTATAAAACCATGTTTATCAAAGAGCACCCCATCGCTGTGGTCGACCGTGATGAAAAGGGTAATATAATCTATGAAATAGATGCAAATGGACAGTATATCAAAGACGCTCGTGGACAAAAAATACCTCACGCACATTATTTAACGGATGAAGAAAAGCAGCATTTACAAGAGGGTGCTGATGGCAAGGTGCATGTGTCCTTTAATGGCATCTTTACTCCACCAGAGGAAGCCGCTGTTTATGCGGTTCAACATGCGAAGGATAAAAATGAACCGCTTTATTTTGTGGTGTTCCCAGAAGCTGATTCTGCTATTTCAGAACTTCTAGTCGCGGGCTATCAGAAGTTTATGGAAAATAACTTTTGGGGTTTGACCAATTCAACACAAGAAGCAAAA
>NZ_JBHIOG010000038.1:0-1130 GCF_042195435.1 Bartonella sp. CL162QHHD | reverse complement strand
AAGGAGTAAAACCATGGAAAAAAAATACGAAATGACTGATGAAACAATCGAAGTTGGGGGCAAAACTCTCCACCGCATTCGTGCATTGAGAGACTTTGGAAGAGTCAAGAAAGGTGACGTTGGTGGTTTTATTGAGCATGAGGGTAATTTATCACATGATGGCAATTGCTGGGTTGGAGATAGTGCAAAGGTTTTTGGGAATGCCAAAGTCTATGCCAATGCACTAATCCAAGATTGTGCATTGGTTTATGATAACGCAACAATTTTCGATGATGCACAAATTTTGAGTGGTGCACACATTTTCAATCATGCAAAAGTTTACGGTAATGCCCGTGTTCACGTACTTGCAAAAATTTATGGGAACGCGAAAGTGTACGATAAAGCTTCTGTTTCTGGTAGTGCACGAATATACCATGATGCAAAGATTGGCGGTAATGCAATAATTTCAAAGAACGCAGAAATTTTTGACGATGCTTGTGTTTTTGAATCCGCATGTATTGCAGATGATGCACGTGTTTTTGGAAAGGCTAAGGTTTATGGCGATGCCGCAGTCCACCAAGGTGCACATGTTTCTGAAAAAGCTAAAATTGGCGGTCAAGCAGAAATCTCTGGAAATGCCCGTGTGTTTGGTGGTGCACTAGTTTGCGAGAATGCCAAAGTAACCGGAAATACAAAAGTATCTGGAAATGACACTGTTTTAAGATAAGGGCGACTTAAAACATGGAAAAAAAATACGAACTTACTGATGAAACAATCGAAGTTGATNTACGAACTTACTGATGAAACAATCGAAGTTGATGGCAAAATCCTTCACCGCATTCGTGCACTGAGAGATTTGGGGGACGTCAAGAAAGGTGATCTTGGCGGCTATATCGAGAAAGAAGACAATCTAAGTCATGATGGCAATTGCTGGGTTGGGGGTTATGCCAAGGTTTATGATGATGCTAAGGTTTACGAAAATGCACAAGTTTACGGTTATGCCGAGGTTTACGACAATTCTCGTATTTATGGCAAAGCAGAAGTTTTCGATGAACCATGCATTTATGGTCATGCAGAAGTTTACGGTGATGCATATATTTGCGGTGAACCGCACGTTTTTGATAATGCAGAAGTTTATGGCAATGCACAAG
>NZ_JBHIOG010000037.1:0-8104 GCF_042195435.1 Bartonella sp. CL162QHHD | reverse complement strand
AGGCATTCGCCGTTTGGCTCCAGATTAAAGAATCACTTTTTTCACCAGCAATTTCTTTGCTAATCTCATTTTTAATATTCGTGATAGAATCACCAACACCGGCAAAGGCAGACGCGACACTGTCATAAGTCGAGTCAGTAACGTCACCATCAGAATTGAAGCGCTTAACCTTGAATGTAGGAGCAGTCCACGTGCCATTCTCATACCTAGCGTTACCACCTAAAGATTTTGCAACATCGCCACCCAATTTATGAAGCTGATTACCCGTTACGGCATCCGTGGAACCAGCATTAATCGAACCATCTAAAAGAGATGTAAGCTTGCTATTGCTTTTGCTATCTTTCTCTCCATGCGTCGCTACAAAGGCACCTTTAGCCTTATCCCACAACAACGCATCAGCCTGAGCAGTGCTAATTTCATTGGTAATCTCTTTATGTAAATCCGTGAAAGAAGTGCCTACACCGGCAAACGCTGAAGCCACATCTGTATAGCTCTCCTCACTCTCAGTACCATCAGATTTTACTGTTTTAACCGTGAACTTAGGCTTGCTCCATTGGCCATCCTCATACTTAGCACCACCACCTAAAGACTTCGCAACATTGCTCCCTAGAGCATATAGCTGGTTACCAGCTACAGCATCCGTTGACGTTCTACTAATGTCTCCATTTTTAAGAGACGTAATCTTGCTGTTCTCTTTACTATCCCCATGCGTCGCTACAAAGGCATTCGCCGTTTGGCTCCAGATTAAAGAATCACTTTTTTCACCAGCAATTTCTTTGCTAATCTCATTTTTAATATTCGCGATAGAATCACCAATACCGGCAAAGGCAGTCGCGACACTGTCATAAGTCGAGTCAGTAACGTCACCATCAGAATTGAAGCGCTTAACCTTGAATGTAGGAGCAGTCCACGTGCCATTCTCATACTTAGCGTTACCACCTAAAGATTTTGCAACTTTATCACCTAGAGTATAAAGCTGGGAACCATTAACGGCATCGGTTGACATTTTTGAGAGCTCACCAGGAGAAACCTTCAAAAGACGCCGTGTCTTACCTTCACTACTCTCAAAAGTCACGTCAGTTAATACTGAGGTAGGAGCAATAGCTATCACAGTTGGCCCATCATCCGCTCGGTTTAGTGCACTGGGTAAGCTTCTTATAAGAGAAAAGCTGTCTGTGTTCTTATGCTGATCATCACTTTGAGATGGATTATCTTGTTTTTCCCCAATAGCATGGGGTTCCTTTATCTCAACAAGCTGATGATTTAAACCTGCCAAATCACTATTAGTGCCAGAAAATGCATCCGCAACACTTTTATAACCTTCTACATTCTTATAACCTTCCGTACCTGCAAATGCAGTATCAAAAGCAGCTTTAGTCTGAAACTTAATATTAAGACTAAAGTTCTTGGGGGTATCCTCCCCCTCCACAAATGCAGAGCCACTATCTCTATACAATTTACTGCCAACTACATAGGCTGGCGGTATACCTTTAAGCGCATTTGCACCACCACTAAAGTCGTTTGATTTGTTATTTAAAATCTGAGTAGCAGCAGCAACAGGAGAAACATTTGATAAAAAGATAATCACTGAAGCCAATGAAAGCGCTTTAATAAAAAGCCGTCGATAAAACGAGCAAGAATTTTTACAATCATTCACCACTAGCGCTTTTGGTGTGGTATATAATTTTTTCATAACAAATTCTCCAAATAAGAAATACATATTTAGAACATTAAAAAGTCATATTTCAGTGCTAGGGGTGATTAACGACGTGATTTTTGTTTGTTCTCTATAAAGTTTGAGTTTGCCGCAGAGGCGAACAGAAGTAATTAGAAGTCCGGCAAGGTTGTGATGGACGTTGATTAAAGGTTTGGTTAATGGGTTTTTTATTTTTTCCGCTTTTAAGAAGGATGCTTTTTTTTGCAACAAAACTCCTGAATGAGGGTGAAAAACGGATATGAAGAAGACATACTTGCGCCCTATTGTTAGATCTGCGGTTTATAGTTTTTAAAGTAAAAGAGTTCATTTTGTATAATTAAGAGGCTGTAATGTTTATTAGGGGAAAAGGTTAAGTTGTTGGCTGAATGATTTAGAGTACTTGTTGTGAAATCATTACGCTTTTATCGCGGGGGTAAGAGGTATACTCTTGAGCTTTAGATTTTTTTCTCTCAAAGAGCTTCAAAATAAAATGAAGGTGATTGTTTGTTTTTTTCATAATCCGTCGCGCCCCCCCTTGCGAGCATCTTTCTGTTTTTACCAAAATGAGTCTTACTAAAGAATATTTCGCAATGTTATAGACTATTGCGTAAAATAGCAAGAGGAAAATGAATTTAATTATTTTTACAGAATGAGTCTTTCCGATTTATACAATCGTAAAATATCCTTATAACTTTAAAATTCATAGATTCCATGCACTATAGACTTGTCTAGAGGTTCTGTTTAATCGTTCGTTTTAGGTGTCCCATTTTGATCAAAATGAGTCTTACTAATAATTGCCGCTGTTGCATACCTCATGATTGCTACTGCTATGCACAGAGCAAATAAATAAAATAATAATAATACGATTTTTGATTTTTTTAAACGTATCCCCCCAATGGATATTTTCTATCAATGAAATTATAGAACGTACAGTTTTAAAATACTGTGCGATTACGCACTCTATCAATTTATATGAGAGTATTACGCTGTATTTATAAAATTTTTGTTAAAGTAATTCACTTTTTACTAAAATCAATCTCACTAAGATTATTACTATAGAATACCTTGTTATAAGACTTTATAAGTATACTACTCTATGGACTTCTCTGTAAAATATTACTTCTCTATAATATAAAATTTCGCCCTTGTCTGATGAGACAAGGGCGAAACTTCGCTTAAATTGTAGTTTTTCATATTCTCTGGTGTTATTTTAATTTCAGAGTTATTCCACCACCTACACCCCACTGACCGCCAGCACTGGTTGCTGATAGATTAGAACGAATCTTGCCATCTTCAGATGTATAACCTGCACCAATCGCAAAGGCAGATTGTCCACGCCAAAAACCACCACCAAATGAAACACTCACAGATCCTGGGTCATCGAAGTAACGTAAGTTAGAGACTGCCAAACCAATCGCTGCTGCTTGCCTTGCCTCTTTGCGCACATTCGTAATATCATAACTTAGTGCGTCAAACTTCATATCGGTATAGGATTTCGCCTCATTAACACCATTATCGACTTGTTCTTTAGTATACCTTTTCGCACTTTCAAGAGTAATCTCCATCTGCTCCGCGGTATGATCGTATAACTGACCACCATTCACTGCGTCCTTAGAGCCATGTTCAATTTTTCCACCTTGAACATTCGTAATCAAAACAGGCTCACTGTCATCGACACCTTTTAGAGTGATGCTATTGATTTTCTTTCCGCTATCATCGGTATCATAGCTAACCGCAACATTCACCTTGTTTTCAACTTCTGTTACCCTGTCTGTAACGTCGGTTACATTTTTTTCAACTTCTGTTACCTTGTTATTCATCTGCGAAAACTGATAGTCAGTCACTTCATAAGTTGACTTTTCTAAAATTTCACTAGGAGCAACAGTTACCGTGGTTGAATTATCCGCCTCATCTATGGCGCTTTCTTCCTCATCTATGGCAAGAGGTAAGCTTCTTAGAAAACGTGCGCTTCTCATAAAAGGAAAGCCTTCTGAAATAATATCCGAAGAATTATCTTGAGGTGTATAACTTTTTTCAATAATACCAACGCTATCCTTTATCTTAACAATCTCCTCATTCAAACTTGTGAAAGCACTATTAACGCCAGAAAACGCATCTGCAACATTAGTATAGTTTTTCTCAGTTTCATTACCATTCTTATCAAAGGCTTTAACTGTAAATGTAGGATCTGACCATTTTCCCGCTTTATCATATCCAGCACCACCGCCAAAATAATGTGCAAATGCCTGAGCCATAAAATAAATTTGACCACCATTTACCGCTTCGGTCGATGTTGCCGTAAATGCACCCCCTTTAACACCAGAGAGAACTCGTGGAAAATTAATACCGTTTGCAATATCTATTCTATCACCACCCTTGTCTCCACCAATCGTAATAAGCCCAACGCTATTTTGCCTAACAAAACTATCACCTGTCACACTTTCGATCTTTTGATTAAGATTCGTAAAAGAACTACTTACACCAGAAAGCGCATCCCCAACATTCTTATAGTTCTTTTCAGTCCCACTACCATTTTTATCAAAAACCTTAACTGTAAAAGTAGGAGCATTCCAGTTTCCATCTTTATCATATCCAGCATTATCACTAAAATAGCTAGCAACTACATTGCTCATGGCATAAAATTGAGAGCCATTTATCGCATCAGTCGATGTTGCTGTAATCGAACCAGCCTTAACACCCGCAAGAGTCCGTGCCACATTATCAACATTCGCGATATTTACCCTGGCCCCACTTACTTTTCCACCAATGGTAATAAGTCCGGTATCATCTTGCTTAACAAGATTATCACCTGTCCCATCAATGACTATATTCTCAATCTTTTTATCAAGATTCGTGAAAGAACTACTTACGCCAGTAAAGGCATCCGCAACATTCTTATAGTCCTTTTCAGTTCCATTACCATTTTTATCAAAGACTTTAACTGTAAAAGTAGGAGCACTCCAGTTTCCATCTTTATAGCCAGCACCACCGCCAAAATAGCCTGCAACTACATTGCTCATGGAATAAAGTTGAGAACCATTTATCGCATCAGTGGACGCTGCTGTAATCGAACCAGCCTTAACACCCGAAAGAGTCCGAACTGCATTATCAACGTTTGCAATGCTTACCTTAGTTCCACTTACTTCTCCACCAATGCTAATAAGTCCCGTATCATCTTGCTTAACAAGACTGTTACCTGTCGCATCAATGACTATATTCTCAATCTTTTTATCAAGATTCGTGAAAGAACTACTTACGCCAGTAAAGGCATCCGCAACATTCTTATAGTCCTTTTCAGTTCCATTACCATTTTTATCAAAGACTTTAACTGTAAAAGTAGGAGCACTCCAGTTTCCATCTTTATAGCCAGCACCACCGCCAAAATAGCCTGCAACTACATTGCTCATGGAATAAAGTTGAGAACCATTTATCGCATCAGTAGACACTGCTGTAATCGAACCAGCCTTAACACCTGTAAGAGTCCGAACTGCATTATCAACGTTTGCAATGCTTACCTTAGTTCCACTTACTTCTCCACCAATGCTAATAAGTCCTGTATCATCTTGCTTAACAAGACTATTACTTGCCACCTTAATATTTTCAATCTTTGCATCAAGATTCGTGAAAGAACTACTTACGCCAGTAAAGGCATCCGCAACATTCTTATAGTCCTTTTCAGTTCCATTACCATTTTTATCAAAGACCTTAACTGTAAAAGTAGGAGCTATCCAGTTTCCTTTTCTATCGTATCCAGCACCACCGCCAAAAGAGATCGCAGTACTGACGCCTTGGGAAAAAAGCTGAGAACCATTGACTGCATCATACGAGATTGGCGAAACCCAACCATCAGCAACACCAGTAAGAGTCCTCAATCCATGAGAGCTATTTGCGATAGTTATTCTATTACCACCTACGTCCGCACCAATTGTAATAAGTCCTGATGCATCTTGCTTAACAAACTTATCATACCTAGTTTCAGCGACATAATTCTCCAAACCATACAACGCAGAACCAACATCTCTATATATTTTACCGTTAATTATATAGGTTGGCGCAATACTTTTACGTATATTTGTACCTCCACCAAAATACTGCGCTACATTACCCCAAAGATCACAAGCAAAAACAGGAGAAGCACTTGATAAAAAGGCAGCTACTGACACTAATGAAAGCGTTTTAATAAAAGGTAATCGATAAGACGAGCAAGAATTTTTTAAATTACTCACTGCTAGTGTGTGTGGTGTGGTATATAATATTTTTTTCATAATAAATCCTCTAAGTAAAAAAAGATATTAAAAACATTAAAAAGACATATTCTGGTGCTACTAAGCTCCAGAGATTATTTTTTCTTGTTTTATAAAAGATTAGGGTTGTCATAATGCGGAAGAGGACTATCTAAGATATCAATGAGGTTGTAGTCCACCTTGATTGATAGTCCGATTAATAAGGTTTATTTTCCCCTTTTAGGGGGGATTTTCTTTCTGTAGCAGAGCCTTTAAATTTAAAGGCGAAGAAAGGTGAAAGAAGTGTAGAAAAAACATGTTTGCGCGCTATTATTAAGTGTTGTGTGTTTAAGAGGCAATAAAGGATGTTTATTGCGCAAGGGAGTTAAGTTGTTTGTTGAGTAATTTAGAGCGTTTTTTGTAGGGTTATTGTGCTTTTGTCGTGAAAATAAGCGAGATACCCATGAGTTTTATATTTGTATCTCTTAAAGCTTTTTGAGATCAGACGATTGTGATTTTGTAATTTTTCCATAACTTACCGCACCCCGCTTTGCGAGAAGATTTCTAGTTTCTTTTAATTAATTTTTCGCACTCTATACAGATTATTAAAAAATAGCAAGGAAAAAATAATTTAATTATTTTTTTATATTTTTATATAATGCGTCTTTCTGATTCTTGAAATAATTCTAGAATTCATAGCCTCATTGTTTACACTTTAGGCTTTTATAAAAGTGCTGGTGCATCGTTATGCTTTAAATATCCCTGTTGTGATCAAAGTGAGTCTTACTTAATCATTCCCGCTGCTACATACAAAGAAAATAATAAAAATGGAAAAAATGAGATTTTTTATTTCTTTAAGCATACCCCCTAGTGGATATTCCTATTAATAAAATTATAAACTGTACAGTTTTAAAATATTGTGCGATTACGCGTGCTCTATTAATTTATATAAAAACATCACTCTGCATTTGTAATTTTTTTTGTTAAAATGCTTCACTGTAACTAAAATTAGTCCCACTAAGATTATTATTACAAAATACATTGTTATAAAACTTTACAAGTATACTACTCTATGAGTTTCTGTGTAAAATATCACTTCTTTATAAAATTTTTACCCTTGTCTGATGAAACAAGGGCGAATGCGTTTTTTATTATTAATGCAGTGTTAAGTTTACTCCTGCACTTAACCCCCTGTAACCTCTTGCACTCGTGACAGATATATTAGAGCGAATCTTTCCATCTTCTGACATATAAACGGTTCCAATAGCTCAAGCCAATCGACTACGCCATAAACCACTACCAAAACAAAGACTTAAAGACCAAAGGATATTAAAATAACTTAAATTCGATACTTCTAAACCAACAGAGGATGCCTGTCTTGCTTCTTTCTGAGCTGTCTTAATATCACATCTTAATGCTTCAAATTTTGTATCCGTGTAAGATTTTGCATCATTAACAACATTACTCATTGCATTATACTATGGATTCAGAAAAACATTTATCTATATATTTTTTCGCATCATTAAAAACTGTCTTAATCTGCTGCTCACTGTCATGTAATTGATCACCTTTTATGGCATTATACAATCCAATAATAATCTTATCAGCAGTAGAATTATGCAAAATAAAATACCCCCTATCTTGTCATAAAAAACAATGCTGCATTCATTAATAATATTATTACAATATATTAAAAATAAATATCGATTACTCAAATAATTCCTTTTGGAGATGATAAATGATTTTTTCATATAAAATTTCATAATAAAAAATATATTTTTACTCGAAATACGCCCTTATCTTCTATTGCTATTCATTTATGATGAAAATAACTTTCCTTCTCTTCAAATGGCACATGTAACGCATTTGATAAGAGAAGGAAAATTTATTTCGAATTTTCTATTGTTAATTCAGTGTTACCCTAAATCCAGCACCTACCCCCCAATGTCCCCCAGAACTCGTTGCAGATACGTTAGAGCGAAATCTTCCATTTTCAGACATATAACCAGCACCAAGAGCAAGTGCAGATTGACTGCGCCATACACCCGTACCAAATGAAAAACTTAATTTTCCCGGTGTATCGTCATAGCTTAAATTAGATACTGCTAGACCAATAGCAGCAGCTTGTCTTGCTTCTTTCCGAACATCCTGAATAGCATAATTCAACGTCTCAAATTTCATATCC
>NZ_JBHIOG010000036.1:0-1370 GCF_042195435.1 Bartonella sp. CL162QHHD | reverse complement strand
CAATGCAATGCCGTTCTTTTGCAAGAACGACAAAGGCAGAATCTAACTTAAAGGAGTAAAACCATGGAAAAAAAATACGAATTTACTGATGAAACAATCAATGTTGATGGCAAAATCCTTCACCGTATACGTGCTTTAAGAAACTTTGGTGATGTCGAGAAAGGCAACCTAGGAGGCTATATCGAGAAAGAAGACAACCTAAGTCATGAAGATGATTGTTGGGTAGATGGTGATGCCAAGGTGCTTGAAAGCGCTACCATTTTTGATAATGCCAAGATATTTGATGGCGCCTGTATTAGTGGAAATGCTACGGTTTGTGATAAGGCACAAGTTTACGATAAGGCACAAGTTTACGGTAACGCCAAGGTTTACGACAATTCTCGTATTTATGGAAGTGCACAAGTTTACGATGATGCACGTGTTTACGATGATGCACGTGTTTACGATGATGCACATGTTTACGATGATGCAGTCATTTACGTTAATGCAAAAGTTTGCGGTGATGCCAAGGTTTATGGAAAAGCAAGAATATACCATGACGCCGTAATTTCCGAACATGCACGCGTTTATGACAATGCAGAAGTTTTCGACAACGCTACAATTTCGCACGTTGCATCCGCTTGTGACAATGCTCGTATTTTCGGTAAAGCAAAGGTTGGTGGTTGTGCCGAAATTTATGATGGAGCACATGTCTCTGAAAAAGCTAAAGTTGGCGGTCACGCAAAAATCTCTGGAAATGCCCGTGTGTTTGGTGGTGCAATAGTTTGCGAGAATGCCGAAGTAACCGGAAATACAAAAGTATCTGGAAATGACACTGTTTTAAGATAAGGGCGACTTAAACCATGGAAAAAAAATACGAACTTACTGATGAAACAATCGAAGTTGGGGGCAAAATCCTTCACCGCATTCGTGCACTGAGAGATTTGGGGGACGTCAAGAAAGGTGATCTTGGCGGCTATATCGAGAAAGAAGACAATCTAGGTCATCATGGTAATTGCTGGATTGGGGATTATGCAAAAGTTTACGGTAATGCCAAGGTTTTTGGTAATGCTAAGGTTTACGAAAATGCACAAGTTTACGGTTATGCACATGTTTACGGCAATTCTCGTATTTATGGCAAAGCAGAAGTTTTCGATGAACCATGCATTTACGGTCATGCAGAAGTTTACGGTGATGCACATATTTGCGGTGAACCGCACGTTTTTGATAATGCAGAAGTTTATGGCAATGCACAAGTTTACGAAGAGCCATACATTTACGATAGGGCGCGTGTTTACGGCAATGCGCATGTTTCCGGTGATGCGCATGTTTACGGTCATGCAAAAATTTACGGTGATGCATGTGTATGTTGGGACGACTGGATTGATGGC
>NZ_JBHIOG010000035.1:0-1261 GCF_042195435.1 Bartonella sp. CL162QHHD | reverse complement strand
AAACGCTTTAATCGAAAGGATCATCGCACCACGCGGTAAAGTCCCGATTTTGCGTGTCAAATGCTTATCTTTATACGAGATGTTCAAGCGAAA
Source organism: Bartonella sp. CL162QHHD (assembly GCF_042195435.1). Lineage (NCBI taxonomy): Bacteria > Pseudomonadati > Pseudomonadota > Alphaproteobacteria > Hyphomicrobiales > Bartonellaceae > Bartonella > Bartonella sp. CL162QHHD. The sequence goes on along the minus strand of NZ_JBHIOG010000035.1, from coordinate 1,168 downwards.
AAAACTCACTTGTTGCGTAACCAAGTTTCTCCCTTGTAGGGGTTGTGGTAATCCTTCTGCCATGTTTTATTTCCTTTCTTTGAAAATTAAGAAGGCTTTTCGCCTGTGCAAGTTGAAACAACAACGGTTCCGAAATCTTGCGCATTTTGTCCTCTTCCAGGCATTTGGAAACGTGTTTTCTTCATGCCTATGATTGTCTTAGCTGCAACACCATATACCCGTTGATAATCATCAAGCTCTTCAACCAATTTATAGCGCGTCTCTTGATTTTCTGCTCCAAAGGCAAGCATCGCACTCTGTGCACCCAGTAATACAGCACGGCGGACATTTTCTTCAACACTACCATCGGATTTAACACCATGGGTTACATGTTCGGATTCTCGTAAAATCACACCATTATACATGCCTAGTGAACCATCAAAAATCGGGTTCTTCGCGCGCGAACCTGAATAAACTGCCTTTTGTATATCAAGCCATTGACCAGTATCTGTATTGGTACGCAATTGCATAACTTGTATGGGATGAAGATACATCACGTAGACATTGGAACCACCAACCCGTACTGGTCTGATTTTGGGGTTAGCCAACTTTGCAACTTTAACAGCTTCATCTATGAGCTTAAGACTAAAACCGTGTTTTGCCAGCTCTTTTACGTCTTCATCTTTCGTTTTGGCTTCTGGTCGCACAATACGCTTACTGCTTGGTGCCAATGGTGCATTAAAACCATAATACAATTCATCAAGTTCAACTTCACGTCCTTCAAACTTTATTGTAGGCGCTGTATATCCGCAAACTTGAAGAAAAAACATCAAACTCAAACGGTCTGCAAACCAATCAACCAATGACTTATGTGCTTCGTCGCGTAAACTAAACAAAATACGTTGTTGATCAATCGTACCTTTATTTTTTGTTGAAACAGCGTTATTAAGTTCATTGATATAAAGTTTATCATGAAGGAATTGGAGTGCCTCTTCATTGCCTTTAAGCGTTTCACCCTCGCTTACACCACGCCCCATAATCTGTGCTCGTAAGCTAAACGTAACACAATCTCCGCCTTCTTTCCTAAGTTCATTCTTGACTTGAATGATACTATTGGAGCCTTCTCCCATTAATGGTTCAATATCAAGCGCTTTAGACGCTTCATAATTTAATCTCTTTGACCAAGCTT
>NZ_JBHIOG010000034.1:0-1049 GCF_042195435.1 Bartonella sp. CL162QHHD | reverse complement strand
ATTGGCTGGGGTACCTGAATTCGAATCTTAAATTTAATTGCAATAAGATATTGATTTTATTTATATTTTTTAACGGTTAGGGACCATATAATTAGGTTCGGGAATAGGATTTTCACACTTTCCTTTACAAAGCGCATTCTTTTTGCCAGCTTTCTCTAATAATTTTTTTAATAGTTCTAAATCTTCTTGTGAAATAATGTTTATCAGTCTAGAGAACATACCAACAGCTTCACATCTGAATGTATCAGAAGGCTTTATAGTGAAACTTTTACGACAAGCATCTGATTCTCTTCTCAAAATTTCTGCTACCTCTTGATCTAAAGCATAGAGTTCAATTAGCTTTTCCTCCAGTCCTACAGGAACAGACTTTTTGCCAATTTCTATAGATGATAAAAATGCTACAGATATATCTAATTTTTTAGCCATATCTAAAAGGCGTTCTGAATGATCAATGCGAAGTTTGCGTAAGGTTTTACCAAATGGTGTTGGCATCTAAAAAATCCTATTAAAAAAGAAGCTCTCTCGTGATTCTAGCAGAAATTCTCAGGCTTTCGTTAACTGATTTTTTACTATAATGGTTTTTTTAATTTTTTGAGAACCACTGCTTTAAATGTGCAATGACATTATCTAGCGCATCCATGAGGCGTGCAAAATCAAGGATAAACAAAAAAAGAAAAAATGCTATCCACTTCATCAAGCGAGACATCATTTTCACGCTTTGATAGGTGATGATCATTTCTTGAAGCATTTCTTTTTCTGATTCTGTAAGCTCTGTGTGTTTTTTGGATTTTTTTCTAACCATGTTTCCACCCACACAAGCGTTCACCTAGATTATTGTGCTTTAAGATCTCTCTTGCTAAGTTTGAACTGATGGCGTTCAGATCTTGCCGGCTTAAATAAATAGGTAACCAACCAACACAAGAAGAAGCATATTTATTTGTTGCGCAACCAGTCAGAGAGAGCAGCATGCACATCAGCATCACTTTTTTGATTAACTTCACTTTCCACCTCCAGCCGTGTTGTGGCTGCTTTTAAAGCTTTTTCTGTTT
>NZ_JBHIOG010000033.1:0-2257 GCF_042195435.1 Bartonella sp. CL162QHHD | reverse complement strand
TTCCCATTGTTTGATAAGCTCTAATCCTTCTTTCGATATCTTTCTCATCTGACGCTCCATAAAAAAAGCCCCACAAAAGTGGGGCTGGATAAAATGATGTTCTAATCAATCTCGCACTAATTATAATAAAATGGGTCGCTACATCCACGGGCGCCTATTTTTTCATCTTCTACATAACGAGAATGCGCAAAATTCCGCGCAAATTCACCATTACTAGCATCACCGGACCAATCGCCTCCTCCCAACATAACATTTACGTCTACACGTAAACTGCTTCCTTTTTCCCCTGTATGCCATTTCGTCACGGGATAACAACCAGACAAAAATTGCCACACATAACCGCAACCATCCTCACAACCGATATACGAAATCATACGACGATTTTCTGTATCAACGTGTCCTCCAGACGTTTTGGGAGAAGGCGCTTTATTGCCTATAATACTGGTTCCCGAATTGATTCCACACATACAAGACGCGAACTCATCACTCGTCAAAAATCTCTTATTAACAGACGAAAAATCCACGTGATGGTCAGAATAGCTACGATTGGTTGTAATCGGAACACCATAGGCAGACTTCGTATTTTCATCTGTCCCTGATTGAAGATAAATATCAACCCAAATATTCTTCCACGGATCGTAAACCATTCCCTCTGGGTCACTACGTGGACGGTGATTTAAACACCAAACAGAATCAGGGAGAATATCCCCCGCTTGATAACCCGATAACGGATGATCTTCAATCTCACCAACATCTGCACAAAGCGTATGAAATCCACCAATCTTTTTAGAGGTATCCTCTGTATAGCCATCAGGAGCCGTCGGATTTTGCGAAATTTCAAAGGATATCTCATTATTATTAGTGAGGGTTGGTATAAGATAAATATAATAATCCTTGCCTGCTTCAAGATCTTTGTCAAAAGTCATCCTTCCACGCCCTGGAACGCGGTAAAAGAGGTACCTACCCCCATTCTCACCACCATGATAAAAGCGAAAACATGCACCGTTATTGATCACAAGACCTTTTCTATTTTCCGGATCGTCTTCCAGAATTCTGTTAGGTTGATTAAAACGCACATTCTCTAAAAAATTAGTGGAAAGAGAACCTACCTTACTTTGAAGTTCAGAAAGACTGTCACTGTTCCTCTGTGCCTTCTCTTGAACTTCTGTCAATGCACTCTTTGCTTCTTCTGCTAACACTTTTGCCTCAGAGGCGGCTGTATTCGCAGAATTTGTCGTTGCTGTCACCGTGTCTAATGAACTCTTGACCTCTCCAAGCCCTTGCTTCGTCGTATCAGCTTCTTCTTTTGCTTGCTCCGCAACACTCTTCGCTTCTTCTGCTGTCGACTTCGCAGTCTCGGCTACTTCCTTGGCTTCTTCTGATAAACTTTTTGCACTCAAAGCGGTTTGGCTTGCTTGATCACTCGTGGATTTTGCTTCATTGGCTATTGTTTCTAAGCCTTCTGCTTTAGATTTTGCATCGCTAGCCTCTCTTAGTGCTTGATCTACTTTCTCTGTTACACTCTCTGCTGCACTTTTCGCCGATTCCGCCAAACCCTTCGCTTCTGAAGCTGTTTGCGAGGCTTGTTCCACTCCTGTTTGCGCCGATTCGGCAACTATCTTAACAGTTGCAACAGATGCCTTGACTTCAGCACAAGCATTCTTGGATTGTTCTGAAAGAGCTTTTGCCTCTTCTGCCATTTGCTTGGCGGCATCTGATGCACTCTTGGATTCTTCTGCTAATCCCTTGGCTGTATCCGCTGTATCTTTTGCAAGATTAGCGGTTGTCGTAGCTGCTGTAACCGCTTCACCCGTTTTCGTCACCTCTGTAAGCGCTTGATCAGAAACCCTTTTCGATTCCTCTGCAACCTGTTGCGCACTATTTGCACGCGCCATGGATTTTTCAGACTCTTGCCTTGCATTAACAACCTGTTCTAATGGTGCAAAAGTTTCATACGAATACAAAGATGCCGTCCCTAAAATCTTAGGAACAACAACGCTATCTTGCGAAGTTCCTTCTCTGATTTCCTCTTGCGTTGCTATTGGTATCAGATACTCATGACTATGATCGGGTATTTTCATATGTTTTATTCCTCCATTAAACCTAAAATGAACACTCTTTCAAATCTTCAAACTCTTCTCTTAATGCCTCTAAGCGCTTCTCTAAATCTTTCACAGAACCATCAAGCTCCGTTTTCAAAGCTGCTTTCAGTAAATCAAAAACGCCATTAAGCGGCGCATGTACAAATACTTCCCCC
>NZ_JBHIOG010000032.1:0-1027 GCF_042195435.1 Bartonella sp. CL162QHHD | reverse complement strand
CTCATCATCAGAATCACGTCCTGCCGCTGTGATCCCCGCAATCTCATCATCTAAATTAAAACTCAAACCATGCTTTAAAGAGTTCCAAAAAGCTTCACTTTGCGTGATTTCGGGATGTTGCGGTGATGGTGTTTCTTCAAAATTCGGAGCATCATCGAGAACACGCAAACGATAACGTTTTCCACTTTTAGATGTTACATATTCTGGAATGCTAGTATAAGTATTCATTAATACTCTTCCTTTTCAATACGCTTACCGGTAGACGCATCTATAAACACAGTGATATCATCTCTGTCGATACCTTCCTGCCATTTCATTATAGGTATATTTGCACTACCTCCTTGCGACATAGGTGAATCTACAAAATATTTATCAGAGATTTCTTGAGGCGTATCTATAGGTTGACCTGTTAATGCGTTGTACAGTTGAAGGTCATTATGCCTATTGAAAAAATCAAATGCTGTTTTAATTACTTCAAAAGTTCTCTCCAATCCCTCTTTATCTCGCCCAACATCCAAAGAACCAAACATTGATGATAGTGCCTGACTTTCAAAATTTGATATAGGACCAGTTCCTACTGTTCCGCTAGGACTCATTGATTTTAGATTCTCAAATACCGTCCTTAGAACACCACCTCTAATTCCCTCCAATAATTTGTCTAATTTGTACCCATCACTTCCACCAAATTTTTTCGTAAACCACCCCTTAAATCCTGTAGCCTTACCTGTTTGAATGAGTTCAAAAGCAGCTTTCAGATCATTTAATCCAGCTCTCAACTGCTGCTTGGTGGTGAACATATTTTTTATCCTTCTACCCTCCCATTCTTTCTGTGATTGTAGTTTTTGATTATACTCAAGTTCCTGCATCGACCCCTTAACCGGTCTCGCTCTACGTTCACCTAGTTGTGAATTGGGATCCCATTCATAACCTTTATCTAACTGAGGTTTATCACCACCTGTTAGCATCGCACTAAGCATTTGAGGATTCCTTGCCATGACAGCAGCTTCTTCTTCGCTGTAGCCTTTGG
>NZ_JBHIOG010000031.1:0-1605 GCF_042195435.1 Bartonella sp. CL162QHHD | reverse complement strand
TAAAGATTCAACGGATGCTGTCACGGGTGGTCAGCTTTATTCGCTGAACGAACAACTTGCAACCTATTTTGGTGGAGGTGCTGGTTATGATGAGCAAGGACAATGGAAAGCTCCAAGTTTTAAGGTTACGACAGTTAAGGATGATGGTAACTCTGAAGAGATAGACTATGGCAATGTGGCGGATGCTTTGGCTGGAGTTGGTAATTCTGTTACGAATGTAAAAAATGAGATCAGCAAAGAGATTACGAATGTAGTGAGTGATAGCCTTGTTAAGCAGGATAGGATGGGTCTTATTACTATTGGTGCGGAAAGAGGCGGCAATAAAATCAATATTTTAAATCGTGATGGTGATGCTCGAATTCTTTCTGGTGTTAAGGCAGCGCAAAATGGAGACGAGGCAGTCAATAAAGCGCAGCTTGATGCAAGTCTGAAGGATCTTTCCAGCAGCCTTCAGTCTGATGATTCAGCAGTGGTTCTCTACGATAAACAGGCAGATGGTAAAACTGATTATAGCAGTGTGACTTTAGGTAAAGGTAAGGATGCAGGACCAGTTGCGCTTCATAATGTCAAAGATGGTGTCATTGGTGAGAGTTCACATGATGCGATTACGGGTGGACAGATCAACACGATTTCTCAGGATTTAGCCAAGTTTTTTGGTGGTGATGCAAAATTTGTTGGCAGTACGTTTACAGGACCAACCTACAAGTTATCGAAGGTTGATGCAGCTGGTAATATAACAGACAGTTCTTTTAATAATGTTGGTAGTGCATTTACTGGTCTTGAGGATAATATCAAGAATGTGAATGCACGTATTAAGGACGTTTCGCAGGGAGTAGCGCAGGATTCTTTGAATTGGAGTAATGAAGCCAATGCGTTTGTAGCTAAGCATGGAACGGAAGGAAGCAGTAGCAAATTGAAGTTTCTTTTAGATGGAGTAGTTTCTAAAGGTTCAACAGAAGCGATTACCGGTAACCAGCTTTATTCAATGAATCAAACAGTTGCGACGTATTTTGGTGGAGGCGCTGGCTATGAAAATGGAAAATGGGTTGCCCCCACCTTCAAGCTTAAAACTGTCAATGAAGATGGTAGTGCTGGTGAGGAAAAGGTTTACAATAGTGTATCGGAAGCATTTGCTGGTGTTGCGAGTTCTATTACGAATGTTCATAATGATGTGACCAATGTAGTGAGTGATAGTCTTGCCAAGCAGGATGATGAGACGAAAGTTATCACTATTGGTAAAGAAGTAGAAGGTACAGAAGTCAATATTGCAAATAAAGACAAAGAAGACCGGACACTTTCAGGTGTTAAGGCAGCAGAGAATGACAATGAAGCAGTCAATAAAGCGCAGCTTGATGCAAGTCTGAAGGATCTTTCTAACAATCTTCAGTCAGAAGATTCAGCGGTTGTTCTCTACGATAAAAAAGAAGATGGAATAGTTGATTATAAGAGCGTAACTTTAGGTAAAGGTAAGGATGCAGGACCAGTTGCGCTTCATAATGTAAAAGATGGTACCATTGCTGATAATTCACATGATGCGATTAATGGTAGTCAGATTAACACAATTTCTCAGAATGTAGCTAAATTCCTTGGTGGCGATGCAAAATT
>NZ_JBHIOG010000030.1:0-1116 GCF_042195435.1 Bartonella sp. CL162QHHD | reverse complement strand
CAATGCAATGCCGTTCTTTTGCAAGAACGACAAAGGCAGAATCTAACTTAAAGGAGTAAAACCATGGAAAAAAAATACGAACTTACTGATGAAACAATTGAGTTTGATAGAAAAACTCTCCACCGCATTCGTGCTTTAAGGGATTTTGATGATGTTAAAGCAGACGACCTAGGCGGCTATATCGAGAAAGAAGACAATCTAAGTCATGATGGTAATTGCTGGGTAGGTGATGATGCAAAAGTCTATGGTTATGCCAAGGTTTTTGGTGATGCACATGTTTATGGAAACGCTCGTGTAGATGGTCATGCAAGAGTTTATGACAAAGCCAAGGTTTATGGTGATGCTTATATTTATAACATTGCTGATATTTACGAAAATGCATGTGTTTTTGGTAGTGCATCTGTTACCGGAGAAACTAATATTTTTGGTAATGCGCAGATTTTTGAACATGCTCGTGTTTTTGCCAGTGCACAAATCTACGAAAATGCACAAGTTTCCGGTGGTGCATTTATTAGTGGAAAAGCTGAAATTTATGGAAATGCTAAAATCTATGGCAGTCCATTGATTTCCATCAGAGCAAAAGTTGGGGGAAATGCCAAAATCTGTGGTGATGCATTTATTCATGGAAACGCAGAGATCATCAATGATGAAATCATCACAACGGGCATGAGGCAATAAACCATGGAAAAGAAATACGAACTTACTGATGAAACAATCGAAGTTGGGGGCAAAACTCTCCACCNACTGATGAAACAATCGAAGTTGGGGGCAAAACTCTCCACCGCATTCGCGCATTACGAGACTTTGGAAACGTCGAGAAAGGTGATTTAGGTGGCTATATACAAAAAGAAGACAACCTATCGCATCATGGTAATTGCTGGATTGGGGATTATGCAAAAGTCTATGGTTATGCCAAGGTTTTTGGTGATGCTAAGGTTTACGAAAATGCACAAGTTTACGGTTATGCACATGTTTACAACAATTCTCGTATTTATGGCAAAGCAGAAGTTTGCGATGAACCATGCATTTACGGTGATGCAGAAGTTTACGGTGATGCATATATTTGCGGTGAACCGCACGTTTTTGATAATGCAGAAGTTTATGGCAATGCACAAG
>NZ_JBHIOG010000029.1:0-2398 GCF_042195435.1 Bartonella sp. CL162QHHD | reverse complement strand
CAAAAGCAACAATTTATGCTTGCATGGTTCAATCAGGTTTCCGTGATAAAGTGGGGGGAGGGACTTGGTGCGAGAATCATAGAGCCGAAAACTTACCCATATGTCGTCCAGGTGCTGTCATACCACAGCGCAGTGTCAAGAAGCGCTTGAACAGCCCTTTTTGTAAAAAGCATCCAGAACAATATGAATGTTATCCTTAAGTTTTGCTGTTTGTGATGATTAACAATCCGCTATCCTTGCCTTCACTTGGAATGGCGCGATTGTTACCTCACGCACATTATTTAACGGATGAAGAAAAGCAGCATTTACAAGAGGGTGCTGATGGCAAGGTGCATGTGTCCTTTAATGGCATCTTTACTCCACCAGAGGAAGCTGCTGTTTATGCGGTTCAACATGCGAAGGATAAAAATGAACCGCTTTATTTTGTTGTGTTCCCTCAAGCCGATTCTGCTATCTCAGAACTTCTAGTCGCGGGCTATCAGAAGTTTATGGAAAATAACTTTTGGGGTTTGACCAATTCAACACAAGAAGCAAAAGATTTGATGTATAGCTATGGTCTGACAGGATTAGAACTTTATGGACATAGTCTCGGGACAATGACATTGGGGAATATGTTGAATTCTTTCAAACAAGGAGGTGTGCACGGTATAGCCGACAACACGAATATCAATTTCTATGGACCAGCCTTTAATGTTTTAGTTGCATCCGGTCTGTTAGGTTATGTGAGTGATGGCAAACAAACCATTGTTGGCTTTGATGGGAATAGATACGACTTTGTCAGCAGAATTATTGGCGGCAATGGCTATACTTACGAGACAATACCTGCTGGCAGTAACTGGTGGAAAGAATGGTGGAGAGTGATCATGAATCCCATAAGCTCCCATACCTGTCTTGGAGATGCGGGTCAAAAATGCCAAAAAAGGTATGGCTCATCTCATTTAAAACAAAAACCTTGAATTAAATCATGGAGGAAAAAAATGAAACAAACTTTAAAATTATTAAGCGCTGTAACTTTGTTAAGTATAGCTGGATGTCAGTTTAATAAAACTCCTGGAGGATATTTGAGCGCGTGGGAGAAAAATGGTGTTACTGATTTTACTGAGGTAGGAAAAGCCTTATTAGAATGTGGAATGCCAACCCCTTATGATACTGATCCAGAAAATAGAAAGTTAAGTTTAAATAAAAAGGCGTTTATTGATTCTTGTATGGTTCAATCAGGATTCCGCTATAAAGATACAGAGGCAGGAACGTGGTGTGAGAATTTTCAAGGAAAGAATCTTCCGGCTTGTCGTCCAGGTGCTGTCATACCACAGCGCAGTGTCAAGAAGCGCTTGAACAGCCCTTTTTGTAAAAAGCATCAAGAACAATATGAATGTTATCCTTAAGTTTTGCTGTTTGTGATGATTAACAATCCGCTATCCTTGCCTTCACTTGGAATGGTGGGATTGTTTTCTCAACCAATCATCTCAATATTGTTCACCGTTGTTTTAAGCAGCGGTGACAGGAAATATCAACAGGCTTATGAGCTTTTTTATTGTAAATAAATCCATTGAAAGAGGGGAATAATGAAGAAAATCTTAAAACTATTGAGTTGTATAGCTCTGTTAAGTATCACTGGATGTGTTAACTCAATTCCCTCACTTTCTCCAGCATTATGGATAAATAAAAGACTTTTAGAAGGTGTAGTACCGGACCTTAATAAGGTTGTTGCGCTAGATTTGAATCAATTTGCCAGTATTGAAATGTGTATGGCGCAATCAGGTTTTCGCCCTAGCTTTACAATACAAGATTGGTGTGAAAACCATAAATCGGACAACCTTCCCATATGTCGTCCTGGTGCTGTCATGCCTCAGCGAAGTGTTGAGAGACGCTTAAATAGCCCTTATTGTAAAAAACATTCAGAACAACTTGAATGCGAACCTTAAGTCTTGCTTCAGCAGAGAAAGCCTTGTCCGTTCTTACGTGACAAGGTTTTCTTTTTATGCCGCGTCGTTATAACGTTGCTGTTTTGCTTGCTCGATGACATTCAAAAGATCTGATTGTAACCAACGGGATAAAAAGCCAAATTTTAAAGGTTTTGGCAAAGAGCCATTGGTTACATGACGGCGGAAAGTTGAGACACTCATATGAAGCAATTTTGCACTTTCACGGTCTGTTAAAAGAATATCATTTTCTGTCATACTAAAATCCTTTCATTCTCAAAAAATAGAAACAAATCATAACCATTTATTAACCACATTTTAGTTCACTTTTGAAGGTATTTTATTTATAGAAAACAATATTTTATTATACAATTTCTAATGTGATACGTGATGAATCTTATTGAGAAAGAATGAGAGAAAAGAGAGCTAAAGTTATCCACAGATAATGGGGTTATTCACCCCATATCTTAAGATTG
>NZ_JBHIOG010000028.1:0-6638 GCF_042195435.1 Bartonella sp. CL162QHHD | reverse complement strand
TAGAAAGCGCTCTCAATGGCAAAATGGCAGCGGATAAAACTTTCTCATTTGCTGATTTAAGCGATATCGAAGGCGCAAAAGATGCTGCCAACAATTATGTTCTCTATAAATCAAGCAACAATAACTTTACCTTTGGCAGTGCTGTCTCACTATTAGGCGCGCATCAACATAAAACCGAAGATATCGTGGGGCTTGATGATTTTAGAGCCAAGATTAATCAAGATATGACCAGCTATGGGCGCCTCACAAGCCCAAATGAATGGCAGAATTATAATAAATTTACCAGCAAAGTCACCATGAGTGGTGGCTTAGAACTTTTGGGTAATTCGTCGTTTAGCCTTATTCATAATGGTGAAACGGTGACAAGTTTAAGCACAAATGGAAGTACCTTGAAAGGACCTTTGAGAGTTGATGGTGAAGCTGTTTATACCAAGGTGCAAGTGGATGCTCTTTTGGATGCTTTAATCAAAAAGCGTAAAGAAGAGTACATTGAAATCGTTATGTTGCAGAGTGGTAATATTCCTTGGCCTGATGGGGTGACAGATGACACTGATATTGAAATCATGGCTTGGGGAGGTGGCGGGAGCGGTGGCCAACGTGGAGGAGGTGGTGGTGGTGAATGTATTTCTTTAAAGATTCAAAAACGCCAATTACAGAATAATGATGTAGTGGCTATTGGAAAAGGCGGATATGGAAATGGTGTTAATGGTGGTAATACGCTAGTTGGTTCTATTCTTACAGCACGGGGTGGTAAGGGGAATAACGGTTATATTGGTGGAAATAGTGGTGGTGGAGTTTCAGGTGGTTATGGAACTGCAAGTGGTAGTAATAATAATGGTTATGCGGGAAAAGAACATCCTTGGCATGGAGGCGGAGGAGGAGGTGGTGGCTTTAATGATAGTTGTGGCGGTGATGGAGGGGATAGTACCTATGGTGGAGCAGGTGGAGGTGGGAGTGGTGGGAGTGGTGGTAGTGGTATAGCTAATAATGGAGGTAAGGGAGGAAAAAGCCAGTATGGTGGCAATGGAGGAAGCGGAGCTGAAAAAGGATATGGCGGCGGTGGCGGTGGCGGTTATCGAGATGGTGAAGATGGAACAGTAAATGGTGCTGGACGGGGTGGTGATGGCGCAGTTAAATTAAAGATCTTTGTATAAGCGTTTAAAGGCTTGTATGCTCTTCCGTCTTTAAGTCCCCTTTAAAGCCCTTTAAAAGGGCTTTTTGACTGACAGTGTCAGACTTATGAAAGGGAGCTCTTGTTGTTATGGTCTCTTCATTGATTTGGAGAGCAAAATGGCAATAGAATTTAATCATGGGATTCGCATTGTAGAGGCTGGTGAGGATTCCCGTCCTTTAGCAACATTTGATCAGACCGCCATTGGAGCGGTTGTTACAGCCCCTGATGCTGACAACCAAGTTTTTCCCCTCGACGAGCCCGTGTTGGTCTTCACCCATGAGACAGAAAAAATCCAAAAGCTTGGAACAAGAGGCACAGCTCTTGATGTTATTAATGCTGTGTGCGCACAGGGGATTGAGGCACAAATTATCCTTGTGCGGGTGGAAGAAAAGTCAACCATTGCTGAGACACAAACCGAAATGGTGGGATCAAACGCTCGACTGACCGGTGTGCATGCCTTAGCGCATGCGCGGGGGCATTTGGGTGTGGAACCTGGAATTCTCTTAGCACCGGCTTATAGTGCAGGGCGCCTTGATAATGGTAAAAACCCCGTGGCAGATGCACTGGAACAAGTGGCAGAAAAGCTGCAAGCGATTGCGGTTTTTGATACGGGGGGTAAAAACACGGAAGAAAGTCTTGCCTATCGTGCAGATTTTTCCTCACGCTTTTGTTATTTGATTGACCCCTTTGTACGGGTGGCAAATCGTGAGGGGGGTATTAGTGTTAAACCCGCAAGTCCTTTTGCAGCAGCCATGTTTATCAAACGTGACAAGCAAAGGGGCGGTGTTTTTTGGTCTCCTTCCAACCAAGATGTGCATGGCATTTTAGGGACAGCACGCCCCATTAGCTATTTTGATGGCGAAATTGATCATGAGGCAAATCGCCTTAACCAAGCCGATATTGCGACCTTTATTCCAGCACGGCTTAGCCAAAATGCGCAGGGAGAAGTAGCTTCCAATGGGCGCATTTTATGGGGCAACCATACCACCTCCAGTGACCCATTGTGGCGTTTTGTCAATGTGGTGCGCACCCGTACAGCCTTGGAAAAAACCATCATTAACAATTTCCGCCCTTGGGCCAATGATGAAAACCTTACTGGTCAACATGTTATTGCCATTACCCGCAGCCTTACACAGTTTCTTGATGATCTGATTGCGCGGGGTGCGCTTTTGGGTGGCCGGGTTTGGTTTGATCGTGATTTAAATTCCAACAGCACTTTGCAATTGGGAAAATTGCGGGTCGAGTTTGATGCAGAAGAAGTGCCACCTTTAGAAGATTTGAGTTTCGGCAGCCGGCGCAATAGCGCTTATTTTGACCGTTTGGCGCAAGATATCCAAAAGAAAATGACTTATCAATTTGGCGATACGCTTGAAACTTATCGCAAAGCAGCAAGGAGTTAGAGCATGACTTTACGCATTGTACGCGGTTTTACGCTGATTGTTGATGATGATGTGAATCTTCACCTTGATCTTGAAACCCTCAAATTACCTACGTTGGAAGAAATTACAGAAACCTATCAACCAGGGGGCTCTGATATGCAAATTGATGTGAGCGGTCTTGGTGTGAAAGCTTTGAGTTTACAAATGAAAATCCGCAGCCATACCCCTGAGGTCATCGGTATTTTTGGTGGTCCTCCTGGTCTTCGTCATAAATTCACTGGCAAAAAACATGTGATCTCTGAAGAAGATGGACGTGAGCATGAACATTCCATTGATGTGACAGGGCGGTTGGTCAAAGTCGATAGCGAAGGCTTAACAGCTGGAAAAGCGACAGGCTATGATTGCGAGATCAAAAATGTTTGGGACTATACGGAATTTTGGGATGGTTCTGTTTTGCACCGCTTTTCTTTTAAACGGGGCGGCTGGCTTGTCCGCAATGGGCAAGAGATCGGTTCTCGCCGCCGCTCTATTCTCAATTTATAGGAATTGATCATGACAAGTTTACAAACCAGCATTGACGTGGAATTGCAGGTTCCGTTTCTTTATCAAGATAAAAGTGGCAAAGAAACTCTATGCAAGAAACTGACCTTTTATCGCCCCACTTTTAAGCATGCCAAGCAATTAGCGGTGCTCATTGGACCACAATTGACAGAGCTGCTGCTTCCTGAGTTTGGAGAGCAAAAAACAACTTTGAGCAATGATGTGCTTATCACGAAGCTTTCTCAAGTTTTGTTCACAAGTGAGGCAACAGAAGGCATCACAGCACTTTTGGCTGATATGTCACGTGAATCTATTGAATTGATTGATCGAGTTGATGTGATGGATATTGTCGCAATATTGAAGGCTTTTTTTGCTTTTTTTACGCAACGCCAATCCTCTCTGCCAGACAATTTGGGGCAGAACTAGCCCTTTATTATCACTGGGCGCCTTCAGAGATTAACCAGATGGATTGGCTGGATGTGATTGCCTATCGAGAAGAACTCGCGCGCCTGAAAGCTCAAGAATATGAAAGCCATCAGTTAGGATAAAGAATCGTCATGGATGTTTCCCTTGTTGTGCGTTTTGTCAATCATCTGCAAGAGGGGATAGCTTCTGCCAAGCGTGATCTTGCAGCCTTTAGTTCAGATGTTGCGCATTTCCAAAACAAGACAAGGCAGCACTTTAAAAATTGGTTTGACCCTGAGCATCTTGAGGATGCGACAAAGAATGCGGAAAATGCTTTTATCCAAGCACGCGGGCGTATGGTGGGTGCCATTGCGCAAACAGCAACCTTAATTGCACCGCTCTATAAAGCCATGCAATTTGACCAATCGATGAAGGGATTAGAAAAGGTTCTCGATGCCCCCCTTGATCGCTTAAAGGAATTGCGCCGTTTTGCGCTTGAAACCTCCACCAAGATTCCGTTAGCGGCGCGTGAAGTCTTAGAATTGATGACCAGTGCCAGCCAAGCAGGGATTGGTGAACAAGATCTAGAAGCTTTTAGCATTTACGCCGCTAAAGCAGCTGTAGCTTTTGATATGACGGGAGATCAGATTGGGGAGCGCTTTGCCAAATTGCGCAATGTCTTTAAGCTTAATCAGGTAGGCATTGAAGATCTAGGCGATGCTATCAATCATCTCTCTAATCACATGGCGGCAAAGGCCAGTGAAGTGTCTGATTTTACCAATCGTGCCACCGGTGCGGCAACCATGTTTAAGTTGACAGCGCGCGAAACTGCGGCATTTGGTACAGCGATGATTTCTGCTGGGATTGTTCCTGAGAGTGCCGCGCGTGGTTTTAATGCCATGAGTGCGCGCATTCAGGCAGGGGGCAAACATATTGAAGATGCTTTTGCCAATATCGGGCTTTCTCGCGAAAAATTCATGCAAGATCTGGACAAAGATGCCACCGGCACCTTGGTGCGCTTTTTTAATGTGTTGGGTAAATCCGAACAGGGGATGCGCTCGCTGATTGCCATTGCGGGGCGCGATTTTACCGGTGATTTTGCCAAATTGGTGGGTAACCCCGAATTGTTAGGGCAAGCTTTAGAGTATGTGAAAGATCCACAAGTCTTTAAAGGTTCGGTAGAACAAGAAGCAGACAAACAAGCAACCGGTGCCATGCGGCAATTTGAACTCTTACAAAACCGTATTGTGGCTCTGGGCATCACCATTGGTGAAGTGCTTCTGCCTCCTCTCAACAGTCTCATGGAAACTGTTGGTAATTTTACCAATGGGTTGATGGCGTGGGCGAATGCGCACCCAACTTTAACAAGCGCCATTATCAAAACCATTGCCGCCCTCATGGCTTTTAATATTGCTCTGCGCGTGTTGCGCTTTACTCTTGCCGGGACACGCCTTGGGCTTCTTCAATTGATGGGCTCTTTTATTAAGCTTAGAGTACTCAGTCGTGGTGTTGCTGCAAGCTGGCGGGGCTTAGCAGCCGCAGGGCGCTCGCTGGGTTTAATAGCAGCAAGCTTTGGTGGAAGTGCGCTGCGTCTTCTTCGCCCCATGACTTTACTGGTAGGGGCTTTACGGGGGATTGCTGTCTCAGGAAGTGCATTTGCTGCCTCTTTTGGTTGGATGGGGACAGTGATCGAAGTGGTTGGGGCAAGTCTTTCCTCTGTTGTGGGGGGTATTTTTACCCCGATCGGGGCGGTCATTGCTGCTGTTGTGGCTGTCATCCTTGCTGCTGGTTTTGCTTTGTGGAAATATTGGGATCGTTTTTCTTCTTTTGTCAAAGGTTTTGCACGGGGGGTATCTCGGGCTTGGGGGCGTGCCTTTGAAGCCGTCATGCGCTTTTTTGGTGCTGATACCACCACCATCACCAAATGGAAAAATATCATTGCTGCTGCTTTTGATTTCTCTCAAACTTGGCAAAAGTTTAAACAAGAGCTTTCCTCTGTTGTCGAGTGGTTTGGCAATTTGTGGGAGGGCGTTAAACAAAGCTTTTCCAACTTTTGGCAATGGTTGAAGAGTTTTTTTACACAGGAAAAGCTCTCGGATGCTGCCAAGGCTGGTATGGAACAAGCGGGCGAAGATCTGGCTAATTCGATTGTCGATGGCTTTATGTCGTCTATCTCACAATTGATGGATTATTGTAAATCTTTGCCTAGCCGCATTAAGGGGTGGATTGGTTCCATTGATGTAAGAGAGTTTTTGCCAAGTTTTTTGGGGGGTAAAACAGCCATTCAGCCCATACCACAATTTGCGGGGGCTTCTCCTGTAAATTCATCTGCGAGAGAGCAAAGAGACAAAGACCGTTCCCCCATCACACACAATCAAAATGTCACAGTGCATGTCAATGGTGCGCGTGAACCCATGGCCACTGGTCGTGCGGTTGCCCATGCTTTGCAACGGGCACGCGCTAATGCGCTGCATGGCGGGACAGAATGAGGGGAGGGAGCCTATGAGAGATCCTTTGATGATGTTAGGACCGCATCAATTTTATGTGGACTGGCTGAATTTCCAATCTTTTGAAGAAGAGTTTTCTGCCTCATGGGTTTGTATGGAGCGTTTTGGCAAGGCACCCAGTTTGCAATTTACCGGCTATGGCAATGATGCAAAGACCATTCATGGAGTTTGGTTTCCAGAAGAATTTGGTGATCGGGTAGCCATTGATGCCATCACTACAACTATCCGAAGAGCAAAGCCGGTCCAGATGCTTCATTGGATCAATGATACCACCTATAGTGTCCTTCTCCATGGACCCGTAGTAATCACCACGATCAATAAAGACCATGACTATATCAGTCGCTCTGGTCAATCCCAGCGCATCCGCTATTCCATTACGCTCTTGCCCTTTTTTAATGGCGGAAAACCACAAGGACAATACCAAGAGGGACAAATCCAAGTGGGACAAACTCTATGAAGATACCAGAAAAGCATGTTATTGTAGAGCTAGAGGATATGAGCCTCGATCTCCTCTGCTTTCACCATGTCATGGCAGTGTTCAGAGACCGGAGGCAAGTTGGGGCACTAAACGGTTATTTAGAAGCCACACTGGAAGCTAATCCAGAGATTGCCAAATATGGTGTGTTTTTACCA
>NZ_JBHIOG010000027.1:0-2112 GCF_042195435.1 Bartonella sp. CL162QHHD | reverse complement strand
TTAATGTGGATTTACGTCCTTTAGGCAGAGGGTAATGGCAAAAGTCTTTTTGACCACGTCTTGGGATATGGAGCGTATAGCCCCTTATCTTGAAGAAATCATTGCATCTTTTAGAGAGTATGTAGAGCGTTTCAAACATGAAATTACGTTGCAAGAACTCATTGAAGCGATTTGCATGGGCGAGAAACAGTTATGGCTTGTTTTGGATGATGAAGAGCGCTTTTTAGCGGTCGTCACGACCCAGATACAACAGACAGTTTTAGGAAAGAAACGCGCTCTGATTTGTGAATGTAGTGGCAAGGGTGTTCTTGATTTGGTTGACAATTTGCAAGTTGTAGAGGATTGGGCGCGTGAGAATGGGGCTTCTGAAATGGAGATCTTGGGTCGTTTGGGTTGGAAACGTGCATTGGACAAGCAAGGTTACAGCATAGATATGCTTTATTACAGGAAGGAATTGTAACATGGGGAGCAAGACACCGACAACAACAGAACAAAAGCAGGTGCAGACAAGCGCTCCTCCCTCTTGGATGCAGAATGTATTTAAGCGTGGTGGTGCAGATGCGTATAACATGTATGACACAGGGATTGGGGGTAATGTGTATGGAGGACCTCGTGTTGCGCCGTTAAGTGCTCAAACCACCCAAGCCATAGGTGGTCTTGGGAGTGTCCCTCATCATTATCAAAATCGCTCTTTGATGAATACAATCTATAATCCAACGTCGGCAGCCATGAATCTTAGACATATGGCTTCTGGTGGTATGATGGGAGAAAATTCGTATTTCAAACGAGCACTTCAAGAAGCGTTAGATGACTCAGACACTCAAATTAACAGATATTTCTCAGGGATTGGTCGTTATGCAACTCCTGATCACAGAGAGGAAGTGCGGAAAGGAAGAGATTCTATATACGCTCGTGCTATGTTAGAGCAATTTAATCGTGATGCGGATCGCATGATGCAAGCCAATGCCATGATAGACCAAGCCAATCAAAATCAGTTGGGAGCATCAAATAACTTCTTACAGGGTTATGGCAATGCCTATTCCAATGCCATACAGGGGGGAGGTGTGCTTGATAATTACAATCAGAGAATTGTTGATGCCAATCGTGAACGTTGGCTGGAACAAGACAATAGCGGCTGGAATAGGTTGAATATGCTTATGAACGCCGGTCATGGCTTTGCAAGGAATTACGGCACGACGACGAATAATCATACAATCTCTAAGATAGAGGGCAATAATCCGTGGAAAAATGTAGGAACTATAGGTTCTTTAGCACTTCAAGCAGCACCGATGGCTTTTGGTTATATGGCAGGTGGTCCAATGGGAGCAGCGTTGGCAGGAGGAGCATCCAAGTTTTTTTTAAATTACATGAATCAAAAGAAAGCTCTGGAGAATAATTAAAGAATAGTTTTGTAGGAGAGTGTGATGGCATTTCCAATATTATTTCCATTATCTTTTGCAGGTTTGATGGCTGCGAGAGCTGCGCCTCATGTTTTTAGGTATCTTGCTCCTAAAGCGGTTACAGGGGCGAATAGATTGGGACAATTAATAACAAAGAACCCCGTGGGGAATTTCATAACAAAGTACCCCAAAACCTCTCTATTTATGACTGGAATGTCAGGCATTGAAAGTATGATGACACCAGAGAAAGCACAAGCCCCATCCAACCCCTATTTACAGAATAGTCTGAATCCATATGGACCATTTATGCCCTATACGGCTCCTAAAGCGGAAATGCCTCTTGGATTTGATCAACATCCACCCATGCCAAATGCACTAGAGAGTACTCCACAAGAACTAAAACCTCATGTTAATGAACAAACGCAACCATTAGCACCCGCTTCCCCAACACCGCCTTCTGAACCAACAGATGCAGAGAAATTTTTACAGTCCAATACTTATAAGTTTTTTCAATCAGATGCGTATCAGAAGCTCAAAGATCTTTTTGCAGGTATGGCGGCAGCACCCACAGATGGTTCTGGATGGGATGCGCTTGCAAGTGGTGTGAAGCATCTTAATGAAGGAGATAAGGAAAGAGGGCAGGTTAACCAGACTGTCGAGTATCTAAAGTCCAAAGGCTACAGCGAAGAAGAAGCTGCTGTCATGGCAAGGA
>NZ_JBHIOG010000026.1:0-1118 GCF_042195435.1 Bartonella sp. CL162QHHD | reverse complement strand
AGAAGATTTTGCAAAAAAGCTGCACTATACGTGCAGCTTTTTATGTCTTTGTTTTAAAGGTAGACGTTTTAAAGCATGAAAGTGTCCTTACGGCTTCTATAACCATAATAGCCAAAAACACTGGAAATAATGGCGCCTACCAGACTGCCTAAAAAGCCCCACCACCCCATATTGGAGGCTGTTTTTGTGGCTTTAGTCGCAGTGTTTTTGGCGCCCTTGATCGTATCCTCAAGATTGTCTGAGAGTGTTTCTGCCCGTTCTTCAAGGACTTTGATGGCTTTTTCGGTCTTTTCTTCTGCGCTTTGATAGAGTTGGACGGCACGGTTGACTGCTGTTTGTGCATCCGCACGGGACATGCCATCGGTCACAAGGGCATTGATGATATCACTTCGATCAAATTTTGTCGTGAGATCTTCTACACGATCAGACAGACGCTCACCAAGATTTTTTAAAGTGGTGCGATAGTAAGAAGGATCATTTTTGAAAGCTGTTATCGCAGAACCAATATCATTGAGTGCAGCTTGATAGGTTTGTTTCAAGCGATCAGGGTTGAGAGCAGGAATGTCGCTTTTATTGAGAAGGGTGCGCAATTCACTCGAAAGTTGGTCAAAATTGATGCCATTGTCACTATTTTTTGCAAAAAACTTTTCAAGACTTTCGCTGTTTAAGTTTGCAAGTATGGGGGAAAGATTGTTTTTGAGGCTGTCCACGGTTTGTTGGACCATGGAGCTGTTTTCTAGAGCCGTTTTAGCTCCTATCTTTGCTGTACTAGAAACCACGTGGATGGCTTGGAGGGTCATCAGCAATGTTATGAGAGCCCAGGTGAGAAAGCCATGAAGAGTCCCTGAGGTTTCAGCAAAACGTCCAGCTACAAAGCCTCCCAAGGCTAGGCTAATCAGTGTAACGATAACAGAGCCCACGCCAAAGGAGAGGAAAGAGCCTTCAAATGGGGTTGAAGAAGTAAAATCCATTTGGCTTAAGCCTAAAGCGGCGACCAGAAAAGAAAGGCAGATTGAGGTGGCAAGAGCTGTCACCAGTCCCGCAAAGATTGCGGACCATGAAATGGGTGTGTGAAAGAGTGAATATTTTTCTTCTAGAGATGTTTCTCCTAAAAAATT
>NZ_JBHIOG010000025.1:0-1051 GCF_042195435.1 Bartonella sp. CL162QHHD | reverse complement strand
TTTTTTTTTATTTTACTCTCTCTTTTATGATATGTTTATAGCAATGCATTTTATATGCGTTTATAACCATAAAGAATGCACGCCCCCCATGTCTCTTTTTATTCTGTTTTATCAGTTATATTGACAACATTATCCCTTTCATACACCTCACAATTTTTTGGAACCAACCTTACTTTGCTTTTTTTATTGATTTTTGCATTGCCATAAACACGCCCCCAGATTGTTGCACAATATGAGATTTTAGCATTGCCATAAACAGAGCCATAAATCTCACAAGAGCCACTCACACAAGCATTTCCATAAACCTTGCCATAAATTTTAGCACGACCATTAATAACAGCATAATTATAAATTTTTGCATGGCTATAAATGCAAGCAGAGCCACAAACCTTGGCATGACCATAAACGCGTGCATAACTAAAAACCGTAGCATCATAAGAAACATGCGCATGATCATAAATATGAGCATCAGCAAGAATGCGGGCACTACCATTCACATGAGCATACCCATAAACATTGCCATAAACATGAGCATTGCCATAGACAAAAGCATGGTCATAAACTTTAGCATATTGAGAGATAAAAGCTTTTCCATAGACCTCAGCATTGCCATAAACTTGACCACAGACTTGAGAAAAATGGCGTATTTTTGCATTTTCATACACTCTTGCATGACCATAGACACAAGCCTCATCATACACCCAGCAATTACCATCATGGGATAGGTTAACTTCCTTTTCAATAAAGCCGCCTAAAGACCCCGCCTGTACATCATCAAAATCTTTTAAAGCTTTAATGCGATAAAGGCTTATAATATTTCGAGTAAGAGCATGTTTGATTTTTTTGATTTCACTAGTTAATTCGTATTTTTTGCACATAGAGATACCCTCACAATTTAATGTGATAAACATTTGATAAAATTTGAAATGAGATGTTTAAAGAAGGGCGCCCCCGCCGCGCCCGCGTCTTATTTACGCAGCGTTATTTTCAATAATCTTTACAACGGTATCGTTTTCATAAATTTCACAATCTTCAGGAATTCCATATGCAT
>NZ_JBHIOG010000024.1:0-114691 GCF_042195435.1 Bartonella sp. CL162QHHD | reverse complement strand
CAAGCACTCACACAATATCCAGATCTTGCCATGAAAATCATAGGCAACACGTTAAGCCCTCAAGAAGGCTATAGAACATTGCTTAAAAGGCTTAATCGGGGTGATTATGAAGCTGTACCAACCGAATTGCAGAAAATGGACCAAAGCCAAGTGGCAAACGTTTACAAGGTCTTGTACTCCGGCGTGTATCAGAGGCAGGGCTATGGACGAAAGGGGCTTGTGCTTCTGCTAATTATCAAACAGTAGAAACGGGGGGGTAAAGCAGAAGCATTGGCACCCATTATTGGTTCTTTCTCAGGTCTTGGCGGTTTTTTAGCGGGCAATGGTCTAGTTCAATGGGCTTTAGCCGCCATTATGGTTTGAGCCGCATATGCTGGCATTTTCTTTGTTGCTAAACGTTTTCAGGAGCACTGCCTATGAATCTTATGGATGAAAAGAAATCTGATGCTAACAGGTGCGGCTTTAGACGCTTTTTTTTATGATTTTAGCAAGAGCCTTTACTCTTGGAAAAAAAGCAGAACAACAAAAGCAAACAGAAAAAGCTTTAAAAGCAGCCACAATACGTCTGGAGGTGGAAAGTGAAGTTAATCAAAAAAGTGCTGCTGATGTGCGTGCTGCTCTCTTTGATTGATTGCGCGACAAATAAATATGCTTCTTCTTGTGTTGGTTGGTTACCTGTTTATTTAAGCCGGCAAGATCTGAACACCATTAGCTCAAACTTAGGAAGAGAGCTCTTAAAGCATAACAAGCAGGGTCAACGCTTGTGTGGGTGGAAACATGGTTAGAAAAAAATCCAAAAAACACACAGAGCTTACAGAAGTAGAAAAGAAATGCTTCAAGAAATGATCATCACCTATCAAAGCGTGAAAATGATGTCTCGCTTGATGAAGTGGATAGCATTTTTTCTTTTTTTGCTTATCCTTGATTTTGCACGCCTCATGGATGCAATAGACAACATCTTCGCACATTTAAAACAATGGTTCTTAAAGAATTAGAAAAACTGTCATACAAGCAAAACTTCGAAAAATCCTTTTTACTATGAATTGGAGATCCAATCATAAGCGTAGTTCAGAATGCAAACCAAGTCGTAAGAGCTCTAGTGTTTTGGTATCTGGCTTTCGATAGATCACAACTAAATCTGGCTTGATATGACAATCACGACAATTGCGCCATTGACATGTTAGTGCATGATCTCTCCAATGCGCCGTTAGCGGTTCATTCTCCGCTAACGCTTTGACCACAAGCAGTAAATTCTCCTCTAGTGCATTAGCATACCTACCTTTGCTTTCATGTTTAAGATCACACCGGAATGAACGCGTATAGACAATTTCCCGCATAGCAAGCTTAGGTTTGCTTTTCAGATTTACGCATTTCGGTTCTATCTTCCCGTATCATGGTCCTTAAGCCGTCTAATGATGTATGTTCGATGCGTCTCATTTCAGCATCCTCGATAGCTCGTAATGTTTCCGGATTTGGTTGGAATAGATCAAGCGGTAATGCTCGATCTCTAGCAATACGGGTCATAAACATGCGTACTGCATCCGATACAGTTAAACCCGTAGACTTAATAACTGCACTTGCAATTTCTTGAACTTCATCAGGTATGCGGGCTTGAATTTTTCCCATTGCTAAACCTCCTATTCAATTGTAGTACAATGTACTACACGTTAAGTTTATGTCAAGAGTTTCAACAATAGCTTTTCACAAGAGAACTTAGCAAAATTCAAAAAATGATTAGAGAAAGTTGGCAGAATAAGATATGTTTTGTAGAAGAATATTGGAAAATCCTATTCCCTAACCTTTATTTATGAACCTCGCACTTTTAAAAAAAACTATATAAAATCAATGTGATATATGAATAAAAAAGAGCATAATATCACTAAAAGAGTGTTATAGAAATGATGTATCATGACGATTCTACCACTCGATAGTGCTTCGATAAGAGAAGCAATAGCGCTTCTTGAAAAAGGGAAGTTAGTAGCGTTACCAACGGAAACTGTTTATGGATTAGCGGGCGATGCAACCAATGGGAGGGCAATTTCTTCTATTTATTCTACAAAGGGTCGTCCGCAAATTAATCCTCTTATTGCGCATGTTAGCGGCATCGAAATGGCACAACGTTATGTTAAAATTGACTTTCTTTCACGCCAATTAATGGAGGAATTTTGGCCAGGGCCTTTGACATTGGTTTTGCCTTTAAAGGAACAGCATAATATCCATCCTTTAACAACCTCTGGTTTGAATACCTTGGCTGTTCGTTTTCCAGACAGTCGTTTTGCGGAAGTGGTACAACATTTTGGCCGTCCACTTGCTGCTCCTAGTGCGAATCAATCGGGGCGTCTTAGCCCTACTTCAGCTGAGGCTGTTTTTGCATCTTTGGGGGAATCTGTTCCTTTAATATTGGACGGAGGACCTGCTAAAATAGGGCTAGAATCAACGATTATTAAAATTTGTGGTGAAAATATTTATCTTTTGCGTCCAGGGGGGCTTACGGCTGATAAAATTGAAGAAGTTGTGGGGAAGTCTTTAAAACGGATAGATCAAAGGGCGGCGATTGAAGCTCCTGGGATGTTAAAATCGCATTATGCCCCCAATGCCACGGTTCGTTTGAATGTAGAAAAGGTGGAAAATGGTGAAGCGCTTTTAGCATTTGGTTCAAAGCGTGTTATGGGGGCTGAAAATGCCGTTTCTATTTTAAACCTTAGCGAAGATGGAAAGTTGGAAGAGGCAGCCTCTCATTTATTTCAATATATGAAGGAATTAGATTCATTTAAAGTGAGATGTATCGCAGTAGAACCTATTCCATCATACGGATTAGGGGAGGCTATCAATGATCGTCTTATACGGGCTGCAGCTCCAAAGGAGAAATGAACATGGAGCAGGAATTAATTGAGGGGTTTAGGAAAATTGTTGGTGCTAAGCATGCTATAACAGATCAAGCGTTGATTGCGCCGTATTTGCTTGAAGAGCGTGGGCTTTTTCATGGAAAAACACCTTTACTTTTACGTCCATCTTCTTGCGCAGAGATCTCATCGATTATGCAGTTAGCGAGCAAAACGCGCACACCGATTGTGCCACAGGGTGGAAATACAGGGCTTGTGGGGGGACAACAACCAGATGAAAGAGGAGGGAGCGTTCTTTTATCCATGGAGCGATTAAATAAGATTAGAGCTATAAATCTTGAGGGAAATTTTGTTGTTGTAGAGGCTGGTGTTATTTTACAGGATTTACAGAAAAAAGTGGATGAATCAGGTCGTTTTTTCCCTCTTTCTTTGGCATCTGAAGGTTCTTGCCAAGTAGGAGGCAATCTTTCGTCGAATGCTGGAGGGACAGCTGTTTTAGCTTATGGCAATATGCGTGATCTTTGTCTTGGTTTAGAAGTTGTTTTACCGGATGGGCGTATTTTAGATGATTTGCGTTTTGTTAAAAAAGACAATAGCGGTTACGATTTAAAAGATCTTTTTATTGGTGCAGAAGGCACATTGGGAGTTATAACCGCAGCCGTTTTGAAGATGTTTCCAAAAATAAAAGGAAAAGCTGTTGCTTTGGTGGGATTATATAGTCCGGCGAAGGCTTTAGAGTTTTTATCTCTGGCTCAAGAATATGGAGGAGGGATGTTGACAGGTTTTGAGCTCATGGGAAATCTCAGTTTGCAAATGGCTTTAGATTATAAGATGTGTGAGAAGCCTCCTCTTCAGCGGAAACATGAATGGTATGTATTAATGAACATTTCATCGTTGCAAGGCAATGATGAGGCATTATCGGTATTGAGTACTATTTTAGAAGAAGCTTTAAAGAATGCGGTGATAGAAGATGCAGTTGTTGCGCAATCTTTAAAACAGCAAGATTTTTTTTGGCAATTACGAGAAAGTATATCATCAGCACAAAAGTTAGCAGGAGGGTCCATTAAGCATGATATTGCAATCCCACTTGCTTCTATTCCTGATTTTATTGCTGAGGCAGCGCTTATTGTAGAAGATATTGCTCCAGGAGCACGGGTGATTTGTTTTGGACACATGGGCGATGGAAATTTACATTATAATATTACACAACCTGTAGGAGCTGATACGACAGTGTTCTTGCAGTTATGGTCAACAATGAATCATCGCATTCATAGTTTAGTGGTGGACTATAGAGGTGCATTTTCTGCTGAGCATGGAATTGGTCAGCTTAAGCGCGAAGAACTTCGTTCTTTTAAATCGCCTGTCGCATTGGATATTATGCAAGGGATTAAAAAAACGCTCGATCCTTTAGGGATAATGAATCCTGGAAAAGTATTATAATTCAAGAATGGTGATCATGTATTTTTGTTTAGATTTTAATAACCAAAAAAGAAACCAGTTGTTTTTTATTCAAACTTTTAATAATCCAATGAGAAAAAGCTGCTAAAGGGTGTATGTTATTTAAGATAAATTGGGATAATGTATATGGCTAATCAATGCTTTAATCAGGCAAAAGCGGTGCTTGAATTTCGGTTAGATCCGTGCCATTTGCCACAAACGACGACATATTTTTCATCCAAAACGGGTAATCAGGTTATTTGTTCGTTAAATGAGCGTGGTGTTTCTTTTAAAACGGATATGCCTTCAAGTTTATCGCATTTAATACCCCCTTATCATTTCCAAGGAATTGCAGCACGTACCGTAAAAACGCGTTCAGGAGAAAGAGCTGTTGCATTAGAATTACTTCATGCCGATGAGGAAGCTTGTATACCACTTTTGGTTTCCAGAGATTTGAATAATGTTCTTCTGGATTGGCGGTTATGGGCGGATACTTATGGCCTTCCCATGCTTATGATCAATGAAGATAATCGCATTCTGGTTGTAAAAGATCGTTCTGATTTACATCGATTTTTTGGTACAACAGCACATTCTAAACAAAAGCGTTTTTTACTTCGTTATAGCAATCCGTTAGGCTTGCGTTTGGTGATTGCGAATCGAATTGCACTCCAGTAATATTAACATGCATTCATTTTTGTACTACCGTCAGCATTTATCTTGTTGTGCTGTAAAACATCGTTGTTTGGAGCGGTAATATAAGGCATGTAAACTTCACACATGAAGTGTTTTAGAAGATATGGCAAATATTCTTAAGTTTGCTTGTAGGTATTTGTGTAAGTGCAGCATAGGAGTGGGAAGCAAGAGGAACCCGCTCAATGAGAATCCAGACCTTTACAGACGGGATTTGGTGTGACTTTTGGTTCTTGAAAACAAAAAGAGGAAGTCAATGATTGTAAATGAGAGTTTTTTGACACCATACATTGGCAGCAGGAATCGATTATGTAAAACGCTTTTTTCGGAGAGGTAAAAACGGTTTTCATAACAATAGAAACTGTTTTTTTTGGCGGTATAATTTTGGGTTTTTGCCACATCATAAAAACACCAGCAGATTGCTGGAAGTGTTTTTGAATTTTTTTATAAATAATTTCTCCATGTTGAATGAGAGCTTTGAATATTGCAGAATATTCTTATTTCATCTCTCTCTCTTATAATCAAAATCATTTAGATAGAAAGGGTGATCGTAATATTGAGAGTTGGAAAATACAAAGATGGTATCGGTTTTTATTCCAGAAAGATGGCAGAATGGATTTATACTATTTGCAGGTAGTGTCGTAAAATGGGAGTGATGAGCATGAGAGGTATTGTTTAAGAATTTGTATGTGAATAATATAACTATCTTTTTTGGGCATTTTATTTTTTGTAAAAGCGGAATTTCATTAAAAACGCGATAGATAAAAGAAATGATAGTATATATGTTTTTCTTCAGGACTTTATAAGAAAGAAAGTGTTTATAAAAATGATGAGAAAATACGTTTAAAGTAACAGTAAAATGATCATTTTATATTACATTTTCAGATTCAAAAAATTTTCCTATTTTATCATGAGTAGATATTCTATTTATAATATTTGATTGTTCAAAGGAAAGCACACTCATTTTTTCAAAATTATGGTCAACGTAAAACAGTGAGAAAATTTGTGTGTCATGCTCTTATATAAAATAATAAAATCGTAAAAAAGAATATTCAAAGGATTTTATTTTCTCGCGCAACGGCTCTCCATCCGATATCACGACGAACAAAACCTTCTGGCCAATCAATACAATCAACAGCTTCATAGGCACGTTTTTGTGCATGCGTAATCGTTTTTCCTGTTGCAGTTATATTGAGAACACGTCCACCATTTGCAATGAGTTCTCCATCACGCAACACTGTACCAGCTTGAAAAACTTTCACATCGGGAAGAGAGTTTACTTGATCAACGTTACGGATAACAGTACCTTTTTGGGGAGAGTCTGGATAACCATTAGCAGCCATAACAACGGTGAGAGCAGCTTTTTCAGACCACCGAAGAGGCTTATTTTCAAGTTTTCCTTGAGCAGCAGCAAGAAAAATTGGCAAAATGTCATCTTTGAGGCGCATCATTAAAACTTGACATTCAGGATCACCGAATCGTACGTTAAATTCAATTAATTCGGGTCCTTTTTGCGTTATCATTAATCCGACGAAGAGAATACCTTTAAAGGGAGCGCCCATTTCTTTCATGCTTTTTAAAGCTGGTTCAACAATTTCTTTGAGAGTACGATTCACTATTTCTTTGGTCATGATGGGCGCTGGTGAATAAGCACCCATACCACCGGTGTTTGCTCCAATATCCCCATCACCTACACGTTTATGATCTTGAGCAGATCCAAAAGGAAGAGCAACTTTACCATCACAAAGGCAGAAGAAGCTTGCTTCTTCACCTTCAAGAAAAGATTCTACAACAATTTTGTTTCCTGCATCTCCAAATGTACTTTTGAAGCAGGCATCAACTGCGTTAAATGCTTCTTCCATAGTTGTTGCAACCACAACACCTTTACCAGCTGCTAAGCCATCAGCTTTAATAACAATGGGAACATCTTGTTGCTGAATGTAAGCTTTAGCTTTAGAGGCATCATTAAAGCATTGGTAACTTCCTGTAGGAATGTTATTCTTACGACATAAATCTTTTGTAAAAGCTTTTGAACCTTCTAGTTGAGCAGCTTTTTGAGTAGGACCAAATACACAGATGTTAGCGCTATTAAGAGAGTCTGTTATACCCGCAACCAATGGTGCTTCTGGTCCTACAATTACAAGATCAATAGAACGTGCTTTACAAAAATCAATAACAAGGGAATGGTCATCAATGTTTAAATTAATATTTTCACCAAATTCTGTTGTTGCAGGATTTCCAGGAGCACAGTATAACTTTGTTAGCAGTGGTGATGCTGCTATTTTCCATGCTAAAGCGTGTTCTCGTCCACCTGAGCCAATAAGAAGAATATTCATTGCTTGCTCCTCTCATAAAAGATGATTAATCTCATCCCCTTCTCATAAGAATGAAATGTCTCTATCGCAAGACCAAAGGTAAATCATTTGATGAAAAAAAATAAAAATATCGCGCATGTTCAGTCCTATGATAGCCAAGGACGGGTTATGGATGCATCTTCCAAACAATGGGTCTACAATTTCCTTCCCTGTTCTTTATGGTTTTA
This sequence comes from Bartonella sp. CL162QHHD, assembly GCF_042195435.1. NCBI lineage: Bacteria > Pseudomonadati > Pseudomonadota > Alphaproteobacteria > Hyphomicrobiales > Bartonellaceae > Bartonella > Bartonella sp. CL162QHHD. Next base: position 107,179 of record NZ_JBHIOG010000024.1, on the reverse strand, counting down.
TGCGCAATTGGCGCGTTGGGATCGGCCTATTGGATGGCAATTGTTGATGTGGCCTTGTTTTTGGTCAACAACAATGGCTTTTTTCTCTTATAAAATGCATTACGATACTCTTTTATCAATGTTTCTTCATTGGGTTTGGTATCTTTTTCTTTTTTTTCTGGGATCTATTGCTATGCGAGGGGCAGGATGTACTTGGAATGATCTTATTGACCATAAAATTGATGCTCAGGTAGAAAGGACACGTTCTCGCCCATTGCCGACAGGTCATGTGAGTCGGTTTCAAGCAAGAGTTTTTATACTTGTGCAATGTTTGGTTGGTTTAGTTGTTTTATCACAATTTAATAGGTTTAGTTTTTTTCTAGGTATTTCGTCATTGATAGCTGTTGCATTTTATCCTTTTATGAAACGCGTAACATATTGGCCGCAGTTTTTTTTAGGCGTTGCGTTTAATTGGGGGGCATTAATGGGGTGGGCTGTTGTCTTTGGAAGTTTAAGCTGGGCACCAATCTTGCTTTATGTGGGATCAATTTTGTGGACCATAGGATATGATACAATCTACGCACATCAAGATAAAGAAGATGACGTTACTGTTGGTGTCCGTTCTACGGCTCTTCTCTTTGGTAAAGCAACCAAGCGTGCTTTAGTATTTTTGTATGGTGGTTTTGTGATGTTCATTAGTCTAGCATTTTATTTAGCTGGAGTCCCTGTTCTTAGTTTTTTGGGGATTTTTGTGGCAAGCATCCATATGTTTATTCAAATTAAAGTCATTGATATAGATGACAGTTCACAATGCCTCAGGCTTTTCAAATCTAATTCGCTTATTGGTTTTGTGATTTTTGCTGGTTTAGTATGTGGGGGTATATGGACGATATTTTATCCTGCGGTCTAAAAATAAGTTAGCTAAAATCATAGTTTCTACTGAATACAGTATGTTTTTTTAAATAAGCTTGTTGCTAATCTATTTTTAAGCGATACAGTAGAAAATATTACTAATCAACTGTTACAGTGGAAATGAAATTCTTCTATTTAAATAAAATAAATCATCTTCTTTTAGAATTTTTCAAATAAAAAATATTTGTTTAACTGTTGGGAAGAAAAAATCTTCATAACGATGAAATTTGAAGGATTAGGGATAAAGTTTTTGTCTTTTCCAATCGCTGTGTTCAACACAATCTCGTGTAAAAAGCAGACGATCATGTAAACGAAATGGGCGATCACACCAGAACTCTATAGAAAGGGGTTTAACACGAAACCCAGACCAATAAGGTGGTCGTGGAATATTACCTAGAGCATAACGCGCAGTATATTGAGCAATTGCTTTTTCGAGCACAAAACGATTGTCTAAAGGTTGAGATTGTTTAGATGCCCATGCACCAATTCGACTACCACGTGGTCGTGATTGGAAATAGGCATCGGCTTCCTGTTGACTTACTTTTTCAACAATTCCTCTAATTCTTACCTGACGACGGAGCGATTTCCAATGAAAACCTAAGGATGCTTTCATTGATTTTAAAATTTCTTGTCCTTTACAGCTTTCATAATTGGTATAGAAGACAAAGCCTTGGGGACTGTAGTCTTTGAGGAGAACCATACGAACATTAGGGAGTCCTGTTTCGTCAACTGTTGCTAATGCCATAGCATTCGGATCATTTATTTCACTTATCGTTGCCTCTTCAAGCCACTTTGCGAAAAGTTCAAAAGGTTTTTGCATTTGCATAAAATGATCATCTGTTGGTATTTTTTTGCTCATAGTTTCTCCAAATATCAGTGAGCATGGGTGAGGCATTTTCTCATTTACTTTATCATCAAGAAGTCACAGTACCATTTTTCCTTATTTTCAAAAAGCCAATGCTATCGTGTATTTCTATGGTAGTTTAATTATTTTTACTTTAGCATAGACTACAAGGAGCTATATTAAATAAATATCTCATTTTATCTGGTATTTTAGTTTATTGATAGACATATAAAGAGAAAAGAAGAAATTATTCTCTAGAATAGATTGATGAAGTTATAAGGGTATTAACAACGTATCAGTTGATATTTTGAAAACGAAGAAATTGAAAAGAGGGCAATATGCGTGATCCCTACACGATTCTGGGTGTGGCACGTACCGCAAAATCGCAAGAGATTAAATCGGCATTTAGAAGATTAGCAAAGAAGTATCATCCAGATCATAATAGAGATGATGCAAAGGCTAAAGAAAAATTTGCTGAAATTAATCAAGCTTATGAAATTATAGGTGATAAAGATAAAAAGGCACAATTTGACCGCGGTGAAATTGATATGGAAGGAAAACCGCTTTATCAAGCCTATGGTACTGGTGAAAATTTTAGCAATAAACAAAATCCCTTTTCAGGAAGAGCAAAGGGATTTGATTTTTCCTCTTCAGGTGGTGCAGGTTTTGATGCGAGTGATATTTTTCGGGATCTGTTTGGAGGAGGAGGTAGCTTTTCGAATTCCACACACTATAACCGTCCCCAACAAGGAGCACATGTTCGTGCTAATCTTGCCATAACACTAGAGCAGATGGTTGGCGCAGAAAAGGTGGAAGCTGTTTTTCCAAATGGAAAAAAGTTAAAAATTAAACTTCCATATTATATTGAAGACGGACAGGTTATTCGTTTAAAAGGTCAGGGAGAAGAGGTAGCTCTTGGGCAAGCAGGAGATGCGTTGATAACCATTCAGATTCAAAAACATCCTCGTTTTCGGGTTGAAGGAAGAGCACTTCATCTTGATTTACCAGTTTCTCTTAAACATGCTGTTTTGGGAGCAAAAGAAGAAGTTGAGACGTTGGAGGGACGTGTGGTTTTAACGATTCCTGCGTGGTCAAGTTCTGATCGCGTTTTACGGTTGAAAGGGAAAGGGCTTCGTTTAAAAAATGGTACAAGAGATGATCTTTATGTGCATGTTCGCATTATGTTGCCGGAAGGTGAAAATGCCGCGCTAGAACAGTTTTTGCAAATGCAACAAGATTAATTTTAAAATTTTTATATATAAAAGCGTAGTTTTTGTTTGATTTTAAACCAATTGCTTGAAGAAAAAGTTGACCTGTGTCATAGGCAGATGAATAATATTAATTTTAAGTAACAATGGGGCAGTGCTGATGGCTAAGGGTAATGGTTTATTGTACGGTAAGCGTGGTTTAATTTTGGGGTTGGCCAATAATCGCTCCATCGCTTGGGGAATCGCTAAAGCGGCAAGTAGCGCAGGGGCAGAGCTTGCTTTTACCTATCAGGGTGAAGCAATGAAAAAGCGTGTTGAGCCTTTGGCTGAAGAATTAAAGGGGTTTGTTTGTGGACATTGTGATGTTTCTGACAGTGTCTCTATTGATACGGTCTTTAAAGAAATAGAGAAGAAATGGGGAAAACTCGATTTTTTAGTTCATGCTATTGGTTTTTCTGATAAAGATGAATTAAGTGGTCGTTATATTGATATCAGCGAATCAAATTTTATGATGACCATGAATATTTCCGTTTATTCCCTAACGGCTCTAACGAAGCGTGCAGAAAAATTGATGCCAGATGGTGGTTCAATCTTGACACTGACCTATTATGGAGCAGAAAAGGTTGTTCCAAATTATAATGTAATGGGGGTTGCTAAAGCGGCTCTTGAAGCGAGCGTGAAATATTTAGCGGTAGATTTAGGTCCTCAAAATATTCGTGTTAATGCTATATCTGCTGGACCCATTAAAACGTTAGCAGCTTCTGGTATTGGTGATTTTCGTTATATTTTAAAATGGAATGAATATAATGCTCCATTACGTCGTACGGTAACAATTGAAGAGGTTGGTGATTCTGCGCTTTATTTTCTTTCAGATTTGTCTCGTTCTGTTACTGGTGAAGTCCATCATGTCGATTCGGGTTATAATATCATAGGTATGAAAGCCGTTGATGCACCAGACATTTCTGTCGTTAAAGAATAAAGTTTGGTTTATAGGATTTTATTGGACAGCAGTAATTTGACCAAATTTAAAGTGGCTAAGAGTATTTGAGCGCAAAGAGCTACCTTGTGTATAGCATACAACATGCGTTGTCGTTGTAATATTTGACAGAGAAACGGATCTTTTTCATGTCGCATAATACATTTGGTCATTTGTTTCGTGTAACAACATGGGGTGAAAGTCATGGTGCTGCTCTTGGTTGTGTCATTGATGGTTGTCCACCTGGAATTATTTTTACTCTTGCAGAAGTTCAAGCTTATCTTGATAAACGCAAACCAGGACAATCAAAATATACAACGCAGCGCCGAGAATCAGATAAAGTAGAGGTCCTTTCAGGAGTTGTTGTTCAAGACGATGGGACGACATTGGTGACAACAGGTACACCAATTTCTCTGTTGATTCGAAACACAGATCAGCGTTCGAAGGATTATAGCTCGATTGCCCATCAGTATCGTCCAGGACATGCGGATTATACTTATGATATTAAATATGGCATTCGTGATTTTCGAGGCGGGGGACGTGCTTCGGCACGGGAGACGGCAGCACGTGTTGCAGCTGGTGCATTTGCTCGTAAAATCGTTCCTGGTTTGATTGTACGAGGAGCAGTGATAGCAATTGGTCCTCATAATATTAATCGTGATCGTTGGGATTGGTCAGAGGTTAATAATAATCCTTTTTTTACAGCTGATGCAGAGATGGTTCACATTTTTAGTGATTATATCAGTGAACTCCGTAAAGAGGGAACATCTGTTGGAGCGGTTGTTGAGATCGTTGCAGAAAATGTTCCGGCAGGTTTAGGAGCCCCTATTTACGCAAAGCTTGATCAAGATATTGCCTCGTTACTTATGTCGATTAATGCGGTAAAAGGTGTGGAAATTGGTGATGGTTTTGCGGCAGCCCGCTTGAGGGGAGAAGAAAATGCCGATGAAATGCGAATGGGAAATGATGGAAAACCGCTTTTTTTATCAAATCATGCGGGAGGTATTTTAGGGGGAATATCGAGTGGACAGCCAATTGTTGCACGTTTTGCTGTAAAGCCTACTTCATCAATTTTAACACCTCGTCGCTCTATTGATGTTGATGGTCATGATATAGACGTTATAACAAAGGGGCGTCATGATCCATGTGTTGGGATCCGTGCCGTTCCTGTTGGTGAAGCGATGGTTGCTTGTGCTATTGCTGACCATTATCTAAGACATCGCGGTCAAGTTGGGTGATTGAGAAGGTGAACAATGGCGTATGATGAAAAAAAAATTGTTTCTGCACTTAAAGCTTTTGAACGCGGTGAAATTGTTGTGGTAACAGATGATGATGACCGTGAAAATGAAGGTGATTTAACTGTTGCTGCAGCGCATTGTACAGAAGAAAAGATGGCGTTTATTCTTCGTCACACAACAGGTATTGTGTGCACACCTATGCCAAAAAAAGAAGCAAAACGGTTTAATCTTTCTCCTATGGTACCAGATAATAATTCTGCACATGGGACACAATTTACGGTTACTGTTGATTTTAAACACGGCATAACAACAGGGATCTCAGCACATGACCGTACATTAGCTGTACGTAATCTTGCGAATTCAAATGCAAGTGCGGATGATTTTGTTCGTCCAGGGCATGTTTTTCCTTTGATTGCGCATGAAGGGGGGGTGCTCATGCGTTCAGGTCACACAGAGGCGGCTGTTGATTTATGTAAATTAGCTAATTTGCCGCCGGTTGGTGTTATCGGTGAGTTAGTTAATGATGATGGAAGCGTTAAACATGGCGATCAGATTATGAAATTTGCGCAAGAACATCGGTTGCATATTATAACGGTTGCAGATTTAATTGCTTACCGCCAACGTAAGGAAATATTGATCAAAAATGTTGGAGAAATGCCTATTGAAACATTTGTAGGTCCCGCTATTATTCAAAGTTATCAACTCCCTTGGGAAGCCGTTCAGCATATTGCAATTGTTTTTGGTGATGTCCGTGAGGGGGAGGATATTCCTGTGTATTTACATCATGAAAACATTATAAATGACGTTTTTTGTCAAACTTCAGATATTATGGTGATGATGCGGCGTATGATGGAAAAAGAAAAACGTGGCGTATTTATTTATTTGCGTGAAGGATCTGTTATACAATCAGCTATTGATATTCAAAACATGGCAAGAGACAGTTCAGAAAACCATGTGCAGGCGATTGAACGCGAAGAAGAATGGCGCAAAATTGGTTTAGGATCACAAATTTTAAAATATTTAGGAATAGGCTCTGTTATTGTTTATGCTTCTAAAGAGCGCCATTATGTAGGTTTGGAAGGTTTTGGAATTCGTATATCCAGAACAGATATTTTTTGAGGTTCATATGAAAAAAGAGATACAAGAGGGGGATATTACGACCTTAAGTTTCGAGCAAGCGCTTAAGCAACTTGAAGTTATTGTCGAAAATTTGGAACGTGGCGATGTGCCTTTGGAACAATCCATTGATATTTATGAACGCGGTGAAGCGCTTAAAAAGCATTGTGAAAAACTCTTAAGAGTTGCTGAAGCTAAAGTTGAAAAAATCCAGTTTTCAGAAGAAGGTTCTCCAGAAGGAGTAGAACCACTTGATGCTAAATAATATTAAATCTTTTTGGATATTTATTGTGGGACTTAAGAGATGCAATAACCTTAGTTTATAAACAGAAAAATTTATTGATTTCTTTTTTATATAATAATTTAAAAATGAGGAAATTATAGTTCATCTCAATAGAAAAGAGCATTTTTCAGTAAAAAAAGATGCAAAACTGTAAATAAGAGTAGAGAAGATGTATTTCGTTGCGTTTTCTTGAGTTAAGATAATAGAAAGGATTTTTTTTGTCTCAGGTCCTAACACCATTGCTTGACCGTGTTTGTTTTCCGCAAGATTTGCGGGCATTGCATGAGTCTGATTTGGTACAGTTGGTTGATGAGTTGCGGACAGCAACAATTGATGCGGTTTCTGTAACAGGTGGTCATCTTGGGGCGGGACTTGGTGTTGTTGAGCTCACTGTTGCATTACATTATATTTTTAATACACCAGAGGATAGGATTATTTGGGATGTTGGTCATCAAACCTATCCACACAAGATTTTAACGGGGCGTAGAGAAAAAATTCGCACATTACGTCAAGAGGGCGGATTATCTGGTTTTACAAAACGTTCAGAAAGTGTGTATGATCCATTTGGAGCGGGGCATTCATCTACTTCTATTTCAGCGGGGCTTGGCATGGCGGTGGCAAGTGCTTTGAAAGCAGAGACAAGACGCAATATCATAACTGTCATTGGTGATGGTGCAATGTCTGCGGGTATGGCATATGAAGCAATGAACAACGCTGGTGTTTTGAATGCGCGCTTGATTGTTGTTCTTAATGATAACGATATGTCTATAGCACCACCTACAGGTGCTATGAGTGCACATCTTGCACGATTAGTGTCTCGTCCTTCTTATCGTCATTTGCGTGAACGCGTAAAGATGTTGAGCGAAAAATTGCCAAAGTTTTTTTTGGATAAGGCCCGTCGTTCAGAGGAATTTGCGCGTGGCCTTTTGGTTGGGGGAACTTTATTTGATGAGCTTGGCTTTTATTATGTTGGACCCATAGATGGGCACAATTTGGGGCATTTATTGCCTGTTTTTAAAAATGTTCGTGAATATCCTAACGGTCCTGTTTTGGTGCATGTTGTAACCCATAAGGGAAAGGGATATCCACCTGCAGAGGCCTCGTCTGATAAATATCATGGTGTTAATCGTTTTGATGTCACGACAGGAAAACAGGTAAAAGCATCAAGTAATATTCTACCCTATACCAAGGTATTTTCTAAAGCTTTAATAGAAGAAGCTCGCCATGATGATAAGATTGTTGGCATAACAGCAGCGATGCCAACAGGGACAGGCCTTGATTCTTTTGCGAAAAAATTTCCTGAAAAAATGTTTGATGTTGGTATCGCTGAGCAACATGCCGTAACTTTTGCGGCAGGACTTGCTTGTGAAGGGTATAAGCCTTTTGTTGCAATTTATTCTACTTTTTTACAGCGTGCTTATGATCAAATTATTCATGATGTATCAATTCAAAAATTACCGGTACGTTTTGCTATTGACCGAGCAGGTTTTGTGGGGGCAGATGGCGCAACACATGCTGGAAGTTTTGATATTGTTTTTTTGTCCACTCTTCCTGAGTTTGTTGTTATGGCACCTTCTGATGAGCTTGAATTGATGCATATGGTGCGTACAGCTGCAGCTTATGATCAGGGACCAATTTCTTTTCGTTATCCGCGTGGTGAGGGGATTGGTATAGATTTACCGCAACGTGGTGAGTTATTAGAAATTGGAAAAGGGCGCGTTCTGCGTGAAGGGAATAAGATCGCTTTGGTTTGTTTTGGAACGCGGATGTCAGAAGTGTTGCAAGCTGCTGATGCGTTGGAGGTTGAAGGGTTATCTACAACGGTTGCAGATGCACGGTTTGCAAAACCTTTAGATAAGGATTTGATGCGTCGTTTGGCACGTGAGCATGAGGTATTGGTGACAATTGAAGAAGGGGCAATCGGTGGATTTGGAGCGCACATATTACAATTTTTAGCGCAAGAAGGGCTCTTAGAGCATGGTTTGAAAGTTCGTACACTACAACTTCCAGATGAATATTTGAATCAAGGCTCACCAGAAAAAGTTCTTTCACGTATCGGGCTTGATGCTATGGGCATTGTCAACACGGTTTTTACAGCTTTGGACCGCGAGATTCGAACAGGATAAAAAATTCGAGTATGAGATGGCTGCCAGAAAAAGACTCGATATTCTTTTAGTTGAAAAAAACTTTTTTAAGACACGTTCACGCGCACGTGATGCTGTTATGCGCCAAACTGTTAAAGTTAACGGAGAAATCGTTTTTAAAGCTGGGCAAATCGTTTTTGATGATGCAGAGATTACCGTTTGTGATCCAGCGCAGAATTATGTTTCTCGGGCAGCGTTAAAATTGATTGCTGCACTTGATGCATTTCCAATTATAACAGATAAAGTGACAGCCATTGATGTTGGTGCATCAACAGGTGGTTTTACGCAAGTTCTCTTAGAGCGTGGAGCAGATCATGTTATTGCCGTTGATGTTGGGCATCATCAATTTGATAAACGTTTATTGGGCAACAGTGCTATAACGTTATTAGAATGCTTGAATGTCAGAGATTTTAAACAGGAACATTTAGGTGGGCGAGAAATTGATCTTATCGTTTCAGATGTTAGCTTTATTTCGCTCAAACTTGCATTGCCTCCCGTGTTGTCTTTAGCCAAGAAGGGTGCCCAAGCTGTTTTACTGGTAAAGCCTCAGTTTGAGGTTGGTCGTAAACATTTTAGTAAGGGAGGAATATTAAGTCCATCAAGTGCTAAAGAAACTGCTGAGGCACTTTTTGTTTGGTTAAATACACAAACAGGGTGGAGTGCAAAAGGTTTAATTTCTTCCCCTATTACAGGTGGTGATGGCAACGTGGAATATTTACTATTCGGAGAAAAACAAGAGTGAATGACAATGTCATAATCGATCATATCGGAGCAAATGGTTATGGTATTGCTAAGACGTCTCACGGCTTCGTTTCTGTTCCTTTTACTTTACCAGGAGAGTGTGCTGAAATTACTGTTCATGGAAAATATGCAACATATATAGCATTAAAAGAAAAATCATCAGAACGCATTGATACTCTTTGTCAGCATTTTGGAGAATGTGGAGGGTGTACTCTTCAGCATTGGCATATGGATGCTTATCGCGTATGGAAACAACAATTGGTTGTTGAGGCGCTTAAAAAGTATGGACTTAATAATGTTGTTGCGCCTTTAATAGAATGTAAACCTTATAGCCGACGGCGGATTACTCTAACAGCATCCATGACCCCACAGGGGCAAAAAGTTGGTTTTAACCGTTATCTCTCTCATGAGATTGTAGCTCTTGAGGAATGCCCAGTAAGCCGTCCAGAGCTTATTTCTCAGTTGCATAATATCAAAGAGCTCTGTGCTTTTCTAAAGAACTCTGCCAAACGGTTTCATGTTACGATAACATGTGTTGAAAATGGTTTAGATGTTACTTTAAGCGGTTGCATTATACACCATGAATCACTTCGTCAGAAAATGATCAGTGCTGCTCTTTCATATGGGATTATACGTTTATCTGTTGAAGGTGAAGTTTTGGTTGAACGAGAAAAACCAGAGATTTACTTTGGAGATGTCCGTGTTGAATTTCCTTCTGGTGGTTTTCTGCAAGCAACTTGTGAAGCGGAAAATATAATGGGCAATATTATTTTGACTCATTTAAAAAAAGCAAAGAATGCTGTTGATTTGTTTTCAGGGGTAGGAACATTTACCTTGCGTATGGCAAAAAAGATGAATGTTCATGCAGTAGAAAATAATGAAGATGCATTAAGAAATCTAAATACAGCAGCACGTTTTGCGACTGGTTTAAAAACGGTCACTTGTGAAAAACGTGATCTTTTCCGACATCCCCTTTCTGTAAAGGAACTTGAATGTTTTGAGAGTGTTGTTTTGGATCCTCCCCGTGCTGGTGCAGAGCAACAAGTACGTGAATTAGCGAAGACAACAGTATCACGTGTTGTGGCAATTTCTTGTAATCCTACTACATTTGCTCGTGATTTATCTCTTCTTGTTGCAGGGGGGTATACAGTAGAAAAAATCATACCGATCGATCAATTTTTATGGTCACCACATGTCGAAATTGTTGCTGTTTTGAGCAAAAAGAAAAAAAAGAAAGGTTGGAAACTTTAGCCTAATTTTTTTTAAAAGTTTACCTGAGTATTATTATAAAATCTCTCCAAAATTTATCTATAATAATAACCTTTTTCTCGTTGATCTAAGAGCACTGAATGTAGAAAGTGCTTTTTTATTATGAAATATAAAAGACAAGTTACCCCACACAAAAAAACCACAAAAAAGACGAATGGATTACGAAGAATATGTGTCTGAATAAGCCTGTTCCATCGTTATATTTACCATCTCCCAATGTTTCTAAAATTCTTGGTACTTGAGACGGTCCATAAGAAGAATCTTTAGTTCTTTCTTGTACAGTTTTTATCCATATAACTCTCCCTGCCTGTAATGTATAAACGAATGATTTTGATTGGTTCAACAGACACAGATTTAAAATGAGAGAATCTTACGGTATTCAAGGTTCTAATACAATATGAATAACGCTAGATTATCTTTATAAATCAATGCATTGTACCCCCTCACAAAATGGTCGTAATAGACGAGAAGGAGGCAATACGGGGAAGGAATGAGCAAGCTTATTCCTCTATAAGCGCAGTTCCACCGATTGTCATATTATTGATTCGAAGGTGAGGTTGGCCAACACCAACAGGGACATTTTGGCCAGCTTTTCCACACATACCAATACCATTATCTAGTTTACTATCATTACCAATCATTGTGATACGTTTCATAGCATCCGGTCCATTTCCAATAAGAGTTGCCCCTTTGATTGGTGCACAAATTTTACCATTTTCTACTCGGTATGCTTCAGTACATTCAAAGACGAATTTTCCAGAAGTAATATCAACTTGTCCTCCACCAAATGAAACAGCATAGATACCACTTTTAAGTGAAGAAAGGATTTCTTCAGGTGTTTTATCTCCTCCTAGCATGATTGTATTGGTCATTCGTGGCATTGGTGCATAAGCATAAGATTCACGCCGTCCATTTCCAGTTGATTTACCTCCCATAAGCCGTGCATTAAGCCTGTCTTGCATAAAACCAACGAGCTTTCCATCTTCAATGAGAACGTTATATCCTGAAGGGGTCCCCTCATCATCAACAGTGAGAGAGCCACGGCATTGTGGAATTGTTCCGTCATCAACAACTGTAACACCTTTTGCTGCAACTTGTTGTCCTAAAAGTCCAGCAAAAGCGGATGTTTTTTTACGGTTAAAGTCACCTTCTAAACCATGACCTACGGCTTCATGGAGCATAACACCAGGCCATCCGTTGGCTAAGACAACATCAAAAGATCCAGCAGGTGCTGCTTCTGCTTCTAAATTTGTTAAAGCCATACGTAAGGCTTCATCTGCAGCTTTCTTCCAATTGTCTTCATGAATAAATTGGTTAAATGCTTGTCTCCCTCCACACCCATAAAAACCATTTTCACGTCGATTGCCTTCAGCTACGACCACAGATATAGAAAGTCGCACAAGGGGACGAATATCACGAACCAAATAACCATCTGCACGTAAAATTTCAACATGTTGTAGTGAGCCGGAAAGAGAAACAGTCACTTGATGCAATTTATCATTTTTAGCACGTAAATAGGCATCAATTTTTTGCAAAAGAGCACTTTTTTCTTCAAATGATGGAGCATCAAGGGGATTATGCGGTTGATAAAGTCTTTTGTTTGTTTGTTGAGGTGCTATACTATAAGGCCCTGCATGATTATTATAGGTAACAGCTTTAGCAGCTTCACTGGCACGTTTGAGTGCAGCAGCTGATAACTCACTAGAGTGAGCATATCCAGTAGCCTCTCCAGCAACAACGCGTAGTCCAAATCCCATATCTTGATGAAATGAGCCGTTTTTAAGCTGCCCATTATCAAATAAAAGAGCTTCGCTTTCTGTGTACTCAAGGTAAAGCTCACCATCATCAGCATGATGAAGTGTTTCCTGTACAAGTGATTGCACTTTAGAGGAAGCAATATCAAAATGATCAATCAGCGATTTCATAAGAATTATCCTATTTTTATGAGGGCTTAGAAGATTTTTATCAATCTAATTTTAAGAATCTTTCAAAATATACGATGAAATTTCAATCGTTTAAAGTGTATTGATTTCACTCATGTTGGTAAGGTTGCATAGGCGTCGCCAAGACCATGAAGGTCAACAAAACCTCCAATCCCTTGTTCCGGAGTTGTAAAGATAAAATAGGTTGCCATTTTTCCTTTTAAAAAGAGCTGCAATATGTCTTCTTTAAGAAAGGCTTCAGCAACACAATTATCACCAAGACAACGACGATATTCCATTCTGCCCATATTTTTATCGTCAATTTTAATTCCAACGCCAGGACGTAATTCAACGCGAATCGGAACAAAAACACGCATCAAGGCACCTTGCTTTTGAGGAAGTTTATAAAATGTAACGCGCAAGGTAATATCTTGACGCCCTTGTGTGTGAACGTTTTGTACAACTTCACACTGCATGTTAGGTGTACCTGGTGGTAGAGAACAAACTTTTGTCCATGCACCATAGGTTTGTGGAGCAGGGACACTTTGCGCATAGGGTGTTTGTGCAAATGCATGACTGATAAAACTACTATAAAGTGTGTAAAAAACAGTGCCAATAAAAAAAGTTTTTTTGAGTAATTTATAAAGTATCACAGAAAATCCTATCCGACTCAACACTCACAACCATGCATAGATTTACATAAAAAATGAATTCCCTATAAAAAACTATAACACAAAATCAGTATTTACCCAAATATATTAATTCATAGGATATATTTTTATGATACACTTGTAATATGGGAAAGAACGTTGATTGAAAAAATGTGTTTTTATTGCCAGTATTTTCATCTACTTTTAGGGTATACGTGCGAAAGAGATATTTCATATTTTCTCAAAAATACGATTGGTCTTAATTGGTCATTTCCATACGCTAGATAATATTTGTCAGATAATATTGGGTTTGTGAATGACAGAAATGGAAAAGGGCTTTGAGTGGAATGTCAGTTTCAGAAAAGTTATCGGTTGTGAATGGTAAATCAACGCCACCAAAATCCACTATTAGTGATTATATCACATTATTAAAGCCACGTGTTATGTCTCTTGTGATCTTTACGGCTTTAGTTGGTTTGATGGTGTCTCCTGTTCCTATCAATCCGTGGTATGGTTTTTTAGCAATTTTATGTATTGCTGCTGGTGGCGGTGGTGCGGGAGCACTGAACATGTGGTATGATGCTGACATTGATGCTGTGATGGAACGGACTAAAAAGCGTCCCATTCCCATGGGTAAAATCAGCTCTCAAAAGGCATTTATTTTTGGCATGGTTCTTTCTATGCTCTCGGTATTGGTTATGGGGAGCTTCATTAATTGGTTTGCGGCATTTTTTCTTGCTTTTACGATTTTCTTTTATGTCGTTATCTATACAATTTGGTTAAAGCGTATCACACCACAAAATATTGTTATTGGTGGTGCTTCTGGGGCTTTTCCACCAATGATTGGATGGGCCGCGGCAACAGGGACAGTGAGTATTGATAGCTTTTTATTATTTTTGATCATTTTTATGTGGACCCCCCCCCATTTTTGGTCTCTTTCTTTATTTTCATCTCTTGATTATGAGGCTGCAGGCATCCCTATGATGCCTAATGTACGAGGTGAACATTCAACAAAAAAACAGATTTTATTTTATACTATTTTGATGGCATTATGTGCTGCTGCTCCTTGCTTTATTGGTCTTGGCGGAATTTTTTATGCTATTTTTTCAACAATTTTAAGCATTATCTTTATTTATTTTGCCTATCGTTTATGGAAAGCTGATACACATAATGAAACTATTTTGATGGCCAAAAAAACGTTTTTCTTTTCGTTACTCTATTTGGCAGCTATCTTTGGAGTTCTTTTGATTGAATCTCTTGTTTGGTATTTTATCGCTCTTTAGGCAAATAAAATGAAAAAGCAAATTTAAAAAGAGCTTTTCTTCAAGAAAATTCTGTAAGAAAACACGATAGAGTCTGTTCTTATGCAAAAGATGATATTGCGCGTTTTTTTACATTGCTTATTCATGTATAATAATAGGTTGTTTGAATATATAGCTAAAACTATAGAGATTAAGGATGATTTATGTCTGGACTTCCCCCTTTAACGATACGTCTTTGTGGTCCACGTGGATTTTGTGCAGGGGTTGATCGTGCTATCCAGATTGTTCTGCTTGCATTAAAAAAATATAGTGCTCCAGTATATGTTCGTCATGAAATTGTACACAACCGCTACGTGGTTGAGGGATTACAGCAACGGGGAGCTGTTTTTGTCGAAGAACTTGATGAGATTCCAGAAGAACATCGCAATCAACCGGTTGTTTTTTCTGCTCATGGTGTACCAAAATCTGTTTCAGAAGAAGCGCGATGCTATAATTTGTTTTATCTCGATGCAACATGTCCGTTGGTCTCGAAAGTGCATAAACAAGCGATACGACATCAACGTCATGGTCGTCATGTTATATTGATTGGTCATGCTGGTCATCCTGAGGTGATAGGGACAATGGGACAGCTTGAAGAAGGGGCTGTGACGCTTATTGAAACGATAGAAGATGCTTTGCATTATCAACCCAATGATCCAGATAAATTAGGATTTGTGACACAAACAACGCTTTCTGTTGAAGATACTGCAGGAATTATCGATATATTACAACAACGTTTTCCTACATTAGCAGCCCCAGCGGCTGAGTCAATTTGCTATGCTACAACGAATCGACAAGATGCGGTTAAAGCAGCGGCAAAGGGGAGCGATTTGTTTTTGATTGTTGGAGCACCAAATTCTTCTAATTCACGACGTTTAGTAGAGGTTGCCGAAAAGTCTGGTGCGCGGCAAGCTATTTTAGTTCAGCGCGCTGATGAAATTAATTTTGAAAACCTAAAATCTCTTTCTATTGTCAGTCTTTCAGCAGGGGCTTCGGCTCCTGAAATTATTATTGATGAAATTATTTCAGCATTTCGTGAGCGTTATGATGTCACAATAGAATTAGCTGAAACAGCGGTAGAAACGGAAAAATTTTTAGTGAGTCGCGAATTACGTGACGTCATTTTAACGTCTCAAGATATGGCTTTCGTCAATGGTCAAGCAAATAATGCAAAAAATGAAAATCAGAATACAAACATATCTACAACGAAAGCAGAATAATGGCCGTTTATACAGATATTCACCCAAATGATTTAAAAGTGTTTTTAACACGTTATGCAATAGGATCACTTTTGTCTTATCAAGGTATAGAGGAGGGGATTGAAAATTCTAATTTTATGTTAGAGACAACACAAGGGCGATTTATTTTAACACTTTATGAAAAGCGTATTTCAAAAGATGATTTACCTTTTTTTTGTCGCTTGATGCAGCATTTAGGACAGCGTGGAATTCCTTGTCCTCAACCTGTTATTCAAAATGATGGAATGATGATCTGTGAATTAGCAGGACGTCCTGCCGCTATTATTACTTTTCTGGAAGGAGAGTGGATCCGCCAGCCCAATATAGATCATTGTGGCGAAGTGGGGATGGGGCTCGCACAATTACATTTAGCAGGACAGGATTTTACACTTAGTCGTAAAAATACTCTTTCTGTTATGGATTGGAAGGTCTTGTGGCAACGTTGTCAAACCAAAGAAGATGCATTGTTAAAAAAATTTGGACAAAAAATTGAGTTGGAATTGGCTTTTTTACAGAAAAATTGGCCGTTCAATTTACCAATAGGCATTATTCATGCAGATCTATTTAATGATAACGTCTTTTTTGTGAATCATCGTCTTTCTGGGATGATAGATTTCTATTTTGCTTGTAATGACTTTTTTGCTTATGATTTAGCGATCTGTTTAAATGCTTGGTGCTTTGAGCCTGATCATTCCTATAATCTTACCAAAGCACGTAAGTTATTGGAAAGTTATCAAAAAATAAGACCATTGATCCCTTTAGAATTGGACAAGATGGTTTTATTAGCTCGTGGTGCGTCTCTACGTTTCTTACTCACACGTCTATATGATTGGTTTAATACACCGCCTAATAGCTTTGTTATTAAGAAAGATCCATGGGAGTATTGGCACAAGCTTTGTTTTTTCAGTAATGTAAATTCGCTAAGTGAATTAGGTTTTTAAATTTTATGGCAACTCAACAAAAAGTCGTTGAAATTTATACAGATGGTGCTTGCTCAGGGAACCCTGGAATTGGAGGATGGGGGGCAATTTTACGCTGGAATGGTCATGAACGGGAGCTTTATGGCGGTAAGATTCATACGACAAACAATCAAATGGAACTCATGGCGGCTATTTGTGCATTAAAGGCGCTTAAAGAGCCCTGTTTGGTCGATCTTTATACAGACTCAGTTTATGTGCGTAACGGTATATCTAAGTGGATTGAAGATTGGAAAAAGAATAATTGGCGCACCGCATCAAAAAGTCCTGTTAAAAATATGGAGCTATGGCAAGCTCTTGAGGATGCTAGTTCTTGTCATACAGTCAGATGGCACTGGGTAAAAGGGCATGCGGGACATCCAGAAAATGAACGCGCAGATGCCCTTGCTCGCAAAGCAATTACTCAATATCGTGAAAATGGACGTTTTCCAGCATAATTGCTGTTTGGGAGCTTTTTCTTTTATCACGGAGTCGCAAGCGGGGTTGGCTGCGTATGGAATATGAATGTTCCACTTAAGGCGTGATCTTTAAAAGAAATTGTATAAAAAATTTTTTGGTTTATTTCTTCTGGTGCGAAATAGAGTGGAGCACTGAAGAGTGTATATTCTGCGTTATCACTGACTTTTCTTGCTGCTCCAATTTGCATTTCTCCTCCATCTAAAAAGAGAGAGGAAGGTGTAGTTTTGTTGTTATTTTGTATTTTTATAAGAAGGGTACTGTTATTTTTTTCGGCACTTATTTTTAGTGCATTCTGCATCATGCGGGGCAAAGAATCTTGCGCCTTTTTTAAGAAGGAAGCAGGAAGATGTTTATTTTTAAGAGCAGATGGCGAAAAATCAAAGTTAATAGTAAATGGAAGACAGATTTTATTACATAATCCAAGAGTGAAAGCACCACTTAAATTTTTGCTTGAACCAGAAAGATTGAAGGGCAATATTACTTTATCTTTATAACCTAATGACCAATCATTTTCTGTTTCAAAAAGCTGTGGAGTAGGATAAAAGATTTCATAAGAAATCTGTTGGTTGAAATTAAAAAATGGTGCCATGCCAGAATTACCTGGATTACGCCAGTAAGTTTTCCATCCTGGTTTAAGCTCAATTTCAATAATGCCTTCTCTTATTCCAGAAAGAGAAGGTTCAGTGATCGCTAATCGGATACGACCACCATCTGATTCATACCAAGATGTTGCGAAAAGCTGGAGTTTTTGTTCTGTTTGAGCATTTACAGGAATGTTAAGTAATTCTAAAACTATGAATGTTAAGCTTAAAGTAACTAAAAGCTTTTTATAAAAGAAAGTTGCGATATTTTGTAAATTTGTAAATATACGACTTTTTTTCATTGGAGTTTTATTTTCCTAGTGTGCTAAATGAACAAACTTTTATCATGTAAATTATGGAGAATAACAGATTAATGAAGCGGTGTAATGGCTTTTTAGGTGGACAATTACTCATAGCAATGCCTGGGATGAATGACAAACGCTTTATTCGTTCTGTTATTTATATTTGTGCGCATTCTAATGCCGGTGCGATGGGCATCATTCTTAATCAATTGCATCATATTGATTTTCCAGAGCTTTTGCTTCATTTGGGAGTCATAGACAGTGGCCAAAAAAAAAGTCTTTCTGAACCAATAAAACAGTTTCCAGTTCGCTATGGTGGTCCTGTTGATCCTTTGCGTGGTTTTGTCCTTCATTCAGATGATTATGCTTGTGAAGAAACTGTTTTTATTGCAGATAAGATCTGTTTTACTGCGACAATTGATATATTAAAAGCGATCAGTTGCGAACAAGGTCCGCAACATGCACTGGTCGCATTAGGCTATGCTGGATGGAAAGCGGGGCAACTTGAGGCAGAAATTTCTACAAATGGTTGGCTAATCAGTTCTACATCACCTAGTTTTCTTTTTGAAAGCGATTTAAGCTGCAAATATGATAAAAGTTTAACACGCATGGGTATCGATCCAACTTATCTTGCTTCTGAAATGGGACACGCGTAGAGTTTTTTCTAAGCTTTTTAAATTTACACGTTATTTTATCCATTATGTTTTTATTTTATAAGGGAAATGGCTCTGAACGAGTGTAATTAATTCTTCTATGGCAATCGGTTTCGTCACAAGTGTACTTTGAACATATTTACAGCCTTCTTGACGAAGAAAGATTGCTTCTTTTTCATTTTCAACACCTTCTGCGATAATTTGCAAATTAAGATCTGTTGCCATATTAATGATAGACTTTAGAACAATTTTCTTCTTAAGAGAGTCGATTGAGATAAGTGAACGATCAAGTTTAACCATATCAAATGGATAACGTACGAGATAGGTTAGAGACGAATAACCTGTTCCAAAATTATCGAGTGCGAGATTCATTCCAAGTGTTTTAATTTGTTCAAGAAAGTGCGCTGATTGTTCAGGATTATTTCTTAAGACAAATTCAGATATTTCAATCATCAGACGCCCTTTGTGGAGCGGATGGCGAAGCAAAGCGGCACGCAATTGACTGATAAAACGGGGATGAATCATTTCTGCGCTTGGTAAATTAATTGAAATAAAGAAAGATTGTTGGGAAAATTTTTCTTGTACATTTATAAGATCAATAATGGCATTATCGATGATAAATTGTGACAAATCCATAACAATTTGTTCATTTTCTACGATTTTTATGAAATCAGAGACATTTAAATTTCCATAAGTGGGATGATGCCATTCTACAATTGTTTCAAAACCAATAATATGTCCGTCTGATAAATTAAGAATAGGATGGTAGAGGATTTTCATCTCATTACGTTTTATGGCATAATGAACATCTTTCTCCAGAGTATTATGTTCGAGACCCAAAGTGCGAAAATTAGGACGAAAAGGTTCAATATGGTTTCCACCCATTTGTTTTGCGCGAATCATCGCTAATTCACTATCATTAAAAATATCTTTAGCCGTCGATCGGCTTTCACTCCATGTAACCAATCCGATAGAGGTTGAAAGGATTATTTTGTTTTCTGAAAGTGAAATAGGTGCTGAAATTGTTTTGTGCAAATGATCTGCAAATGCTGCAATTTTTTGTGGTTCGGTTTCACTAAGTAAAATAATTGCAAAGCGGTCTGCTGAAAGACGCGATAAGGTGTCTTGAAAGTTAATGAGACGATTTAAACGACGTGCGATTATAAGCAGTACAGTATCCCCAACTGCTATGCCTAATTTGCGATTAATTTGGCGAAAATTGTCAAAATCAATCATAAAGACAGTCGGTCTAATTTTGATATTTGCTTTCGCTAAAGAGGTATAATTTTGTAGTCTATCAAAGAAAATTTGTTGGTTAGGAAGTCCGGTTAAGCTGTCGTGGATTGCATCATGCAATAAGCGTTCTTCGGATTTTTTATGGTTAGTAATATTGACAATGGTTCCAATGACACGTGTGATTTTTCCATCTTTTTGCATAGCCGGACGTGCACGAAGAGAAAACCAATGATAATAACCACCACCGGAAGAAAGACGAAAAATTTGATCAATGCGCCCTTTTTTATTTTTAAGAATGATATCCAATACAGCTTGAAAGCGTTCACGATCATCATGGTGCAAGGCTGAAATCCAGTTGCGCATAGGTCCATTGAGGTTATGAATTTCAGTACCAAAAAGGGTTGCCATGTTTGGATGTACAACAATACGGTCACGCTCGATATTCCAATCCCAAATAATATTTCCAGCACCCTTTGCTGCGAGTACTTGTTGTTCCAGGTCGGAAAATATTCCTTCATGGAAAGCGTCATTAGAAAAAGTTTGTTGCAGGACAGTAAAGCTTATGAGAAGAACAATGAGCACTAATCCCCCCGCTAATGCTGGCTGGATAATATCATTGTTTAAATGTCCAGCTATGCAAGCATAGGCTCCAACACACCAAAAGCTAATGAGCAACCATGTTGGAATAAGCATAATAGCGCGGTCATAGCTTCTGATTGAGAAATAGATGATTAATATTATACCAAGCACAGCGGTAAGGCCAAAAGACAAACGCGCAATTCCAGCTGCTCTGATGGGATCATAAATAGCAAAGGCTCCTAGACTGCAAAAGGCAATGGTCCAAGCGATAGCACCGTAACTAAAATGATAATGCCAGCGGTTAAGGCTGAGATAGGTAAAAAGAAAAATGAAGAGTGTAGCAGTAAGAGCTACTTCTGTACCAGCACGCCAGATTGGTTGTGTTGTGAGTGTAACTGCAAAGAATTTATTTAAAAAGTTGAAGTCAATACCAATATAAAAAAGCACTGCCCAAGCAACAGCAGCTGTTGCAGGAAACAGCCCTGTTCCACGGACGACGAAGAGAACAGTTAACAAAAGCGCTAAGAGACCTGATATCCCGAGAAGAATACCATGATAAAGCGTATAAGAATTAATTGCATCTTTATAAGCTTCAGGTTGCCATAAATAGATTTGCGGTAGATTTGCAGAGTTAAGTTCGGCCACAAATGTAACAACAGCACCAGGGTTAAGAGTAATACGAAAGATATCAGAGTTTGCACTAAGTTGACGATCGAGGGAAAAACCTTCGCTTGGCGTTATGGATTGAATCCTTGCTGATCCAAGGTCTGGCCAAAAAAATCCAGAACGTGCCATGCGGTAATGGGGGGCAACAATGAGACGATCAACTTGTTCATCTGTTGGATTTGCAAGAGAAAAAACTGCCCAATTTCCGGAAAATTTTTCATTTTTTGCCTGCACTTCAATACGCCATACAATACCATCTGGTCCTGGCGCTGTACTTGTTTGAAAAATAGAGTTGTTTGTATGGTGAATTTCAATTGCTTTTGAGAGATCAAGAGCAGCATCTTGAGAAGAAATTTTAACTGGCTCAATTGCTTGTGCTGATGTAAGATGGACAAAAGAACTAACGACTACAATGAAAATGATGTCAATTATTTTACGCAAACTCTTCACAATGTCCCACTCTCAATATTTTAGGATGTTTAATTTTCATTTCGATTTTTGAGAAAAAACGTCCACCTTTTATAATTTATTTACATAATAAATTGTTATCACTTTTTCTTAAGTTGTGTGATTTTATATACAAATAAACCACATACCCATTTGCTCCAATAGAACTTGAAGCGAATGAAGTTTTATATTTTAAAAGGGCAAAGTTAAACCATAAATTTCCAGATTTCACGGATATACCTTCACTCATTAGAATCTTTATCACATGAAGTATGAATTGGGTAGTTTTGTACGCCTCTTTGCCCAATATTTCCAAAACTTATTTAATTAGAAGAGCTTTTGTGGTAAATTTTATGATAAAATATGTGATGTTATTGTGATGCTGCTTTGAAAAGAAGTTTTTACTTTAGCTTGTATGAAAGAGTTGACGTTAAATCATCAAAATTTATGAGGGGTCCTACAGGTCCGACAGCAGTTAGTGTTGGTGTGGAGTTTGTAAAAAGACGATGTGCTAAATCAGTTAATCTTTTAGGAGTAATGAGATTGAGGCGTTCAATTGTTTCCGATATTGGAATTGGTCGACCATAAAGGAGTATTTGGCGAGCAATGAGATGTGCTTGACTAGAAGGATTTTCCTGTGACATTGTCAGGTTCGCACGATATTGCGTTTGTGCTCGTTGTAGTTCATTAGCGTGAATATTTTTGCTGACCTTGGAAAGTTCATCAAGAATCACAGGAATAAGTTCTTTGAGCCCTTCTTGTCCGGTAGCTGCGTGAACACCAAAAAGTCCAGTATCTGAAAATCCCCAATGAAAAGCATAAATAGAATAGCATAATCCACGTTTCTCTCTTACCTCTTGAAAAAGACGTGAAGACATACCACCACCAAGAATGATTGAAAGAATTTGGGCCGCATAAAAATCACGCGCGTGATAAGCGCGTCCTTCAAACCCTAGAACAACTTGTGTATCCATTAAATCGCGATATTCACGAAAGTCGCCACCGACATAATTTGCAAGATTAGTAAGAGGTGCGGTTGAATGGGAGCGAAAAGTACCAAGACGACTTTCAACTTCTCGCACGAAACTTTCGTGCTTTACAGCTCCTGCTGCAACGACAATCATACGATCTGCACTATATTGTTTATTGATGAAATCATGGAGATCAGTAGATGTAAATGATTGAATAGTTTTAGCTGTTCCTAAAATAGAGCGCCCAAGGGATTGATGACGAAAGGCTGTTTCTGTAAAATGATCAAAAACAATATCATCAGGAGTGTCATGGGCAGCACCAATTTCCTGAAAGATTACTTGTTTTTCTCGTTCTAGTTCATTGTCGTCAAATTTTGAATGCATTAAAATATCGGCTAAAATATCTATAGCAAGAGGGATATCGCTTTTAAGTACACGTGCAAAGTAAGCTGTTGTTTCAATACTGGTTGTAGCATTTATTTCACCGCCAACATCTTCAATATCGGTTGCAATTTGAAAAGCAGTGCGGTTTTCGGTTCCTTTAAAAGCCATATGCTCAAGAAGATGAGCAATACCATGCTGTGTGGAGGTTTCATTGCGTGAGCCCACTTTAACCCATATCCCGAGGGCAACACTATCAATTTGTTGCATTGTATGTGTGGCGATAGTCAAACCATTACTAAGGCGACATATATCTACATCCATGTATTTACAACTCCATTAATAAGCTAAATACCTCATTGTAAAGGTATTAGAATATTCTTGATTTAAATTAATGCAGCTAACTTTAATAAGATGCACGCGATTTTAAAGAAATATAATCTTTTACTATTTTTTCATCATTAGCAAGACTTATAAAATGTTCTTCGTGTTTCATTACATCATTGAGATGAGATGGCCATGGAGCATGAAGGCCACAAGCGCTTTTAATCGTATCAGGAAATTTAGCTGGATGAGCCGTGGCAAGAACGATCATTGGAATATGCGGTTTTTTGTTTTCACGCGCTACTTGAAGAGCAACCGCTGTATGTGGATCAACAAGATAGCCACTTTCCTTATAGACACTATCAATTGTTTGAGCTGTTGTAGCCATGTTGCTTTTCCCGGCGGAAAATAGGGAACGAATATTTTTGAGTTGCTTTTCATCAAGAGTAAAGAGCCCCGTTTTTTTCAAGTTTTCCATTGCATTGCGAATCCAGATTGGATCACGATTGCCACTTTCAAAGAGCAAACGTTCAAAATTAGAAGAGACCTGAATATCCATAGAAGGTGATGTTGTATGGACTATTGGTTGTGTTTCATAAGTACCACTGGTCAATGTACGTACAAGGATGTCGTTATCATTCGTTGCGATGACCAGTTGAGCAATGGGTAATCCCATACGGGCTGCGACATAACCTGCAAAAATATCACCAAAATTTCCAGTAGGAACAGTAAATGAAACAGCTCTATCAGGAGCTCCTAAAGAAAGTGCAGATGAAAAATAGTAAACAATTTGCGCCATGATACGCGCCCAATTTATAGAATTCACACCTGAAAGTGCTCTTTTTGTACGAAAATTGTGGTCATTAAACATTGCTTTGACAAGGGCTTGGCAATCATCAAAATTTCCTTCAATGGCAATGGCATGAACATTTGAACATTGATTGGTTGTCATTTGCCGTTGTTGAACAGGTGATACACGTCCTTTAGGAAATAAAATAAAAATATCTGAGTGTTCTTTTCCAGCAAAAGCTTGTATCGCAGCTCCACCTGTATCACCTGATGTTGCAGCAATAATCGTTGCACATCTATTTTTTTCAGTCAAAACATAATCCATCAGTCGAGAAAGAAACTGCATTGCTACATCTTTAAAAGCTAAAGTAGGACCATGAAAGAGTTCAAGGATAAATTCATCTGCTCCAGTTTGTCGTAACGGACAGATTGCTGGATGGTGAAAGGTTGCATAAGATTCAGCGATCATATTTTCAAAAGCTGTATATTCGATTTCGTTATTCACAAAGGGCCACAGAATAGTTTTAGCAATTGTTGTATAGGACTGACCACGAAGTGCTCGTAACGCATCAAATGATAGCTGAGGAAATTTATCTGGCAAATAAAGTCCCCCATCATTTGCCAACCCTGTCATGATTGTTTCCGTAAAGCTTAAAGCAGGAGCTTCACCTCTCGTGCTGATATATTCCATAAGTCTTATCCTTTTTTTTATTTCTGGCAAATTGGTGAAGTTATTTATTTCACGTTTTTCATAATATTTAAATTATTAAATGGATAGAGCTTCTTTTCTTCTTTTTAACTCAATAATGAAAGGAAATAGTCTTAAGCATTTTTATTTTTAAGATATAAACGTCAAATGTTCACAGAAAATCTGTTGCAGACGAAAATTTCCTCTCTATTATTCACTCACTTAAATTTTACAACGTATCTTCACTTGTGCACCTTCTAAAATAATAAAATTAAATAGATAGAATGGTAGTTACTGAAGAACTTTTGTATAAAACTCAATCATTCATAGTTATTTTATGCTCTTAATACTTTGTAACAATTACATCTGCTAAACCGAATGTTAAAATGATACATCTCAGAATTCACACTGGAAGATTTATAAGGTAATTTTATGGCATTTCGTGCGCAAATCTATACTTTGCATAATCTTTTTTTAGCATAATTTATCATTTTGTATAATAATAGATATTATATTTATGCTATACAGTATGGTAACTTAAAGTTTATCCATAGAAAACATACAACAGCCTGCTAAATGATGTGAAGCAGGCTGTAAAGTATTCTCATTTTTAATAGAAAAAATACTGAGTATCTTTGAATTATTTTCCTTTAATTTTTCCTATTGCACATCCGATTATCCCGCTAAATATGGACATAACAAATCCAGTCAAGAATCCAAAACCTAAAGCTCCTACTGTAGAAAAAATTCCTAGCGTAATTGGTTCAAACACTTTCTCAAATTTTCCTTCAAAGGCAGATTCACTTTTTGCTTTATGAGTGAAACTTGGGACATAAAGAGCCGCTATATCGATAGCTTTTTTCTTTCCTTGTTCTATTAAAGAGACAGTTTCCCATTGAGTATCATTGTTCAAATGATTGGCATGAACATTTATAACTTGTGAAAGCAAAAAAGAAACTGCTATTAAAATATTTAATACGTAAGTTTTCAATACTTTAATCATAATTTTTCACCAATACTTTTACTTTTATTTTAATCTGAATTGAATAGATTCGTCGGCAGAATTAGTGCACATTGAGAGAAACAGAAGCATTTAAAGCTTTTTTCATTCTTAGTGTGATAATTCATTAGTTTTTTGTCATCAACAATCGATCAACACAGAATATATCCATAGTTTATATTTCATATGAGAAGGTTTTATTCTGATGAAATTTCAATTCTAACGAGATTTAAAACACGATATTATTTTACTTATTATCCATCCTAAAAACATGCCTATCGTACTTGATGCATATCCAAGTGCCATCCCCATACCAAAAGCCCCGATTGTAAGAGGTTCAACGACCTTTTCAAATTTTCCTTCAATAGTAGTTTCATTACTCACTCCACGATTTAGACTGGGTCTATAGAGAGAAACGGTATGGACTGCATCCTTTCTTTTCTGCTTTATTGCAGAAACAAAAGTATTCTCACGATGAGTACTATTTTGCAAAGAGTTTGCATGTACATTTACAACCTGAGAAAGAGAAAAGGCAGACATAATGAAAATACTTAATATATGATTTTTAAATAATTTAATCATAATTTACCTCAAATATTTTATACTATATATATGCGTAAATTTATACTTTGGATATTTGGATATAATCTACAACATTTATATTTTGTAGAAAGATGAGCTTCATTATGTAATTATTTACAATAAATTATAGACACACAATGAAGCTAATATTCTAGAGTTCTAGATGAGGTTGAATTATTTGAACATCAATACTATGTCCTTTATCCAACTTATTATCGATCCTATAAAGCTCATTGCATATCCAGTAAACAATAGTCCCATTCCTATAGTTATAGGCTCAACGACCTTTTCTAATTTTCCTTCACCAGTTGTTCCATTTTCTGTTTGATAATTTACAGATGGAACATAGAAAGCAGTCGTAGAAACTACATCGGATGTCGCATATTTTACTTGTTCCATTGGGAAAACAGAAAGTTCCTCTTTTGGAGTATCATTTTTCAAATAGTTTGCATTAACATTTACAGTTTGTGAAATAAAAAAAGTGCTCGCTATAAAAATGCTTAAGATATAATTTTTAAATATTTTTATCATAACTTTACCTCAAATATTTTTAAGTTATATATGTAAGAAATATACATAATGTTTATGTATCTCACACTATATATAATTTATATATTTCAATATGTATTTTTAGTCAATAATAAAAATACATATAAAAATATAACTGTAATTTTTTATAAACATTATTGTAAAAAAGTAACAGTAATAATTACAAAAATATTTTTTAAAAAATTTTATAAAATATCTTATTATGTGTTATATATAAAACAACACGTGGTTATCGTATGATTTTTATAAAATGATATTAATATTATTTTTTTTAATACAATTATAAATAATAAAGTTGATCAAACTTTTTACATAATAAATATATATAAATTTATTTATTATAGATATTATAATAAAAACATAAAAATTATGATGTATTTATAAAAATATTCTTAAAAATTAAAATATTAATGGACATGCTAAAATATTATTATTTATATGAGTTATTATAGATAGTCATTATTGTAATAATATGTGTTATATAGATATTATTAAGTTATTATTCAATGATTATTAATTGCATCATGATAGCATAATACTACTGCTTACTTAACTATTAATTATATACATTTATCTTATAGACAATAATATGTTATAGATACTAAAAAATATACAGCTCTCTCATAGTGGAAAGTAGAGCTCGAATTGGATAGAGATAAATGATATTATCTTTTTCTCGCCAATGTGAGCGGTGTATTACTATGATGTAAAGTGTATAGAAGAATGTCAATTCAGACATATTTATGAGTGCCGAAAGATCAGCATTGGATAATATTTTTCGACATGTTCTTCTTTCCAAACTGAAAAGCCGCTTTTATTTTTAGAAAGGGTGTTTTTCCTAAAGTTGGATTACTTTTGAAAAGATCTGATTTCATTGCTTATTTAAAAAGTCTATTAAGTGCTTTTGGAAAATTTTGAGCAACTACTGGTATCTCTGTACGTTGTTTAACATGATTGTATGTTTCATATTTAAGTGCTTTTTTAAAGAAACCGTTCTCAAGGTACTCAAGCCTATTTTGCAACGCTATATATGATGATAAAGTCCCATAATATAAAATTCTTAGGACATCAGAATTTTTGACGTTTATAAAGAAGAAAGATGGCAGTGCCATACACTTTGCTCGCTCCTAATGTTGCTACTAATTTTTGCCTTTTGAGATAATTCATTAAAAGGCATTTTTATTTCTTTAATTCAGCATATCCAGATTTTAAATGAGAGGATCTTACAATATTCGGTTTTTTTGCTTAATTTGAATAATGATTAATTATTGATTATAAATCAACATGTTGTCTGTAAATTACTTGGTATGAAATGTTTTTTATAAAAGGCACATTTTTCATAAAAATGTATTCTTTTTGTTTTTTG
Source organism: Bartonella sp. CL162QHHD (assembly GCF_042195435.1). Lineage (NCBI taxonomy): Bacteria > Pseudomonadati > Pseudomonadota > Alphaproteobacteria > Hyphomicrobiales > Bartonellaceae > Bartonella > Bartonella sp. CL162QHHD. Next base: position 78,808 of record NZ_JBHIOG010000024.1, on the reverse strand, counting down.
TAATCTTAGGGAGGTTGTACTAATTGATGCTGTTAAAATACTGTTTGAGCAGCAAAGTAAATAAGCCTTCAACAAGTTTACGAGATTTGGATTGAGTAAATATAAGCCCGTGTAACTCAACAAGGACGCTTTTGTCATTTTCAATAAACTCTTGTGTTCCATAGATTCCGCGAATTTTAATATTTTTTTCCATGATCAATAGGCACATCCCTTACAATTTTACCATAGTATGTGATTTTTTTGATCAGATGAAAGAGGCTAGCAATTCTCACATCTTATCGAGCAAGGCATCGTAATATTCCTTTTTTGACAAATATAATAATTTATCAGGATGAGCTGCTGAGGTTGGGAGTGGGATATCGGAGTTGAGATAGATAAGCAGGGTTTAATTTTTATGAGTTGGCACCCCTGTTTTTTGCTTTTTTAAAAGCACGTGCAATGGTTAACAGACTTATGATTTCAATGAGGCGCTATATTTTTCCTTCACATTGAGATGCAATTCACCCGTGTCGTGAATTACGCATTTATTGAAGTTATTATAAAAGGAGCAGCGAGAAGAGAAGGACATTTGAATAAAAATGCTTCTTACAAGAGTTTACAAATTGATATATTCAAGAGATTTTTTATAATAGATCTCGCCATACTGCCATTGCTTCTAAGACTTCTCCTAAATGAGCATGTTTTGCAATAACTGTTTCTGCACCAGCTTCTGCAAGTGCATTAGAATGGCCAAAATAGCTATGTGATCCTCCCGTAAAGCCGATGACACGCATGCCTGCTGCTATGGCTGCGTGTACACCATGAAGTGAATCTTCTATAACGATAGTGTTTTGGGGCTCTGCCTGTAATTGTTGTGCGGCAAAAAGGAAAACATCAGGGGCCGGTTTCGTTCTTTTTGTTCCAACTTCAGGTGCTGAAAATATTTTACCTTCAAAAAGGTCATAGAGATCAACCGTGGTGAGCATCTCTTTTATATCTACGCTTTTTGCATTAGAGCAGATACAGTAGGGATAGCGTGTTTGAATAATTTCTACAGCTTCTCTTACATCATCAATAGCCCGTAATTTAGTTTTTATTTGTGTACGAAAAATATTAGTCATTTGGTCTATGAGATGAGCAGAAATTGGTTTTTCTGTTTCCTGTTCAACGTGTTTAAGAATATCGCGAAAGATAAGCCCTGCAAAACGCTCACTCAATTCTTCGGGTGATATTTCATATCCTGCTTGTTTGAGCAATTGTGATCCAATTTTTGCTGCAAGATATTCAGAGTCAACGAGAACTCCGTCACAATCAAAAATAATAAGATCTATCTGAGGCATAAGATATTCCTTTACATGTTACGAGATGGACAATTTTCATGAAAACGATATTGAGAGGATCTTATTTCATAAAAATAAGTTTTGAAAATGATTCTTAATTCTTTTACGAAATAAAAGATATGGGAACAGTACATTGAAAAAAAGAAAATTAAGGTTTCATTCATGTGAAAGTTTTTTTTACTAAAAAAACAAAAACAATTATCAATTTTGTAGAATTTTAACGATACGTTTACGCTATTTTGTAAATATGGATTGGTAATGCGGGCCTATAAACTATTTTAGTTGATTATAGGGCAAATTTAGTTAATTTTGTTGGGTTTTTCATGACAGTTATTCAGCTTCAAAAAGATTTCCTTCGTATCCCCTCACAAATGCCATGGCGCAATAAAATTTTTAAAGGAGATTGTGTTTCCGTTCTAGAAAAACTTCCAAAACATTCTGTTGATATGATTTTTGCAGATCCACCCTATAATTTGCAATTGGATGGAGCTTTATACCGTCCAGATCATTCGCTTGTTGATGCGGTTGATGATGCATGGGATCAGTTTGAGAGTTTTGCTGCTTATGATGCTTTTACCCGTGCATGGTTGCTTGCTTGTCGTCGTGTATTAAAACCCAACGGAACACTTTGGGTTATCGGATCTTACCATAATATTTTTCGGGTTGGGACGGCATTACAAGATTTAGGTTTTTGGATGCTTAATGATATTATTTGGCGCAAGAATAATCCGATGCCTAATTTTCGAGGGCGCCGTTTTCAAAATGCTCATGAGACGCTTATTTGGGCCGTGCGAGATCAAAAAGATAAAAAGTACACATTTAATTATGATGCCTTAAAAGCGGCAAATGAAGATCTACAAATGCGTTCAGATTGGCTTTTCCCTCTCTGCACTGGAGCTGAACGTTTAAAGGATGATTCAGGGCGTAAATTGCATCCAACACAAAAACCGCAAGCGTTATTAGCGCGTATTATTATGGCTTCTAGTAAACCTGGTGATGTTATTCTCGATCCGTTTTTTGGTTCGGGAACAACAGGTGCTGTTGCCAAGCTTTTAGGGCGTGATTTTGTTGGGATTGAACGCGAGCAAGATTACATCGATGCAGCATGTGAGAGAATTGCGGCGGTTCAACCTTTAGCGCAACCAGAACTAGCGATTTTGGATAGAAAAAAAGCAGAACCGCGCGTAGCATTCAACAGTTTGCTTGAAGCAGGTTTACTCTATCCTGGAGAAGTTCTTTATGATCGTAAGAAGCAAGTATCTGCTATTGTAAGAGCTGATGGTACGATTATGCATGGTGGTGAAGCGGGTTCAATTCACGCAATGGGAAGAAAGGCTCAAGATTCGCAGAGTTGTAATGGTTGGACCTTTTGGTATTATGAGGAAAATGGACGGTTGAAGTCCATAGATCATTTAAGAATGATCATACGTTCACAAATGTTAAAAACGGGTGTTTTATGAACTAAGCTGATCGCTTCATTCTATTGACCACCAATGTACCTGATCTTGATTAAGATGGACGTGAGGGCGTTTTATGCCTTTCTTAGATGTTTTTTATTGACACACTAATCTCGCTTGTAAGCGGCAAGCGAGTATTTTTATGCTTCTTGTAGAAGAAATTAAAATGAGAAATTTTCACTCTATGTTCTAGTTTTAGTTCCAAGACAGTAAAATTTCAATATAAGCTTATAAAAATGAAATATCAGAATTAAAAGGTTCATTCAGAAGTTCCAAATTAAGTGCTTTTTTGAATACGTACATCTGTAAAGTGCGTAAAATGTATTTATTTATAAAGATAATTTAACGCAACTCATATTGAATTGCCCTCGGAATATCGTCAAGTTTTTTCATTTCAAACTTGTTCCATATTGAATCGATGAAAATTACTTGCTTGCATGTCATAAACGGGGTTGGCGTGTGAATAAAAATTGTTAACGAAAGAACTAAAAGTACCTCTTATGAACCGTTTCACGTACCAAGGGATGTTGAGGGGGCTGGTAAATATAACGATGGAGCCGACTTACTCCTTCATAAGCGAAAAAAGGATAGAACCTGAAATTTAAATTTAAGATTTCTAAGCTTTTCTATTCCTCCTTAATTCTTATCTGTAGAAAAAATTGGTTATTTCATTTTTTTAATTTTTCTTTTGCAGATTAATAAATAATCGCTAGAGATACAAAAGTCTCTGTTAGAAAACATTTTTATGAATAGGGAAGGTTATTTAAATCTGAAAGAATTGGGAAGTGCTACGGAAATGGCTTTTTTCATAACAGTAGGTAATGCTTCTTCGGTAAGATGTTGAATGTTACACCACCAACCATTTTCACAATTCATTTCATGAACATCTTCGGTATAGTAAACATCGAGTTTTAGAGAAAAGTGAGTAAAAACATGTGTAATTTGTCCCTTGAATTGCCAATTGGCAGTAAAGGGTGCGTTTTGGAGCCCATTTTCGTTGTTTATGCCAATATTGTTAGGAATTTGGGTCATTCCACCAAGGAGCTTTTGCGTCTGTCGTTTTTCCAAATAAATTTGTCTCTTTTTATTAAGGACCACAAAAGCAATACCTGTTTTTGAAGGGCGTTCTTTTTTAGGGGCTTTAACTGGAAAAGACTCCGGTTGTTGCATCTTTTCTGCTTTGCATAAACATTGAAGAGGGCAGGTATAACAAGATGGTTTGCGTGGAGTACAAATTGTTGCTCCCAAATCCATCATTGCTTGAGCAAAGTCACCAGGACGATTTAAAGCAGTAATTTTTTGTGTTTTTTCTTTAATTTCAACTTTTGCTTTTTGCAATATTGAAGTGATAGCAAAAAGTCGCGCTACCACACGTTCGACATTACCATCAACCACTGCTACAGGGTGGTTAAAAGCAATCGCAGCAATGGCTGCGGCAGTATAATCTCCAATACCGGCTAGAGTTCGCAATTCTTTTACAGATTGTGGAAATTGTCCCGCGTAGTTTTCAACAAGCTGTCGCGCACATTTTTTAAGATTACGTGCGCGTGAATAATAACCAAGTCCAGCCCATGCTTTCATGATATCATCTTGTGAGGCTTTTGCTAAAGAGAAAAGATCAGGCCATAGTTTTAGAAATTTTTTAAAATAAGGCTTAACTGTTTCAACGGTTGTTTGTTGAAGCATGATTTCAGAAAGCCAAACTTGATAAGGATCAGGACGGATACCTTGTTTTTGCTTTTCAGGGGTAATCCGCCATGGAAGATGTCTGTGATTTTGATCGTACCAAGCAAGGAGGTGCGAAGAAATTTCATACATGATTGCTTTCAAGCATAGGGAGATATAAAATGCAAAAGAAAAAATTATTTATTTTGTAATTCATGTTTTTTGCTCTTTATTGTCAAGGCTCTGGTGAGAAAAGGCTTTTTATTTTGTTGATATTTCATAAATTGAGGAGGCAACAATTTTTAGATGAAACAAATGATTTTAATTTAGTAAGCGGTTGAACAATGATCTAAAAATGAGAAAACAACTTAAAAAACGTATCTTTTATTCTCTTTCTGAGACGGTATACAAAATACTTGATCCAGTTTTACGCAAACGGACAGGGCTTAATGTAGCGCTTATAGAACATTGGCCACAGATTGCGGGCTATGATATCAGTGAACATACAATGCCGCTTAAAATTATTTGGAAACGTCGTGCAGATCAAGATGAAGTTTTTCAGCCAGCAACACTTGTTGTCGCATGTGAAGGATTTGCTGCGTTAAAATTGATGCATGAAACAGAGGAATTACTTCATAGAATTAACGGATTTTTTGGCTACATTGCTATTGATCGCATCAAGATTGAGCAAAGGAGTATGTCGGTTTTTATGAATCACTTGCCTCTAAAACCGCCTTTGAGTGAACAAGACAAAAAATGCGTGGAAAAAATGCTTGAAGGAATTGAAGATAAAAGCTTGCACCAAGCACTTTATAAACTTGGCTGTTGCATTTTCTTGGAAAAAAATAATAAATAGAAAGATATTTTATATATTTTTCTTTAATATATGAGAAAGCATTGGATTCCTATTTGTTAATAACAACAGAAAAGTATTATTTATGGTAAAATATCGTTCTTTTTTATCTTTCGGGATAATTTTTCTCTTCATAACGATTGTACAAAACAGTGTAACAGTTGCTTTAGCGCGTGATCCCAAACCAGTGGCAACAACTGTTGATATGGCAGAGCTTCTCCAATCGGGTAAAGTAAAGGATCGCTTTGAGGGAGAGGCGGATGCACCAGTCGTCATTGTTGAGTATGCTTCGTTGACATGTACCCATTGTGCGCATTTTTATAATGATATACTTCCCCAAATTCGTAAAAAATATATCAAAACAGGAAAAGTAAAACTTATTTTCCGAGAATATGCTTTTGATCCTCGGGCAACAGCAGGTTTTATGTTGGCACGGTGTGCACCAGAAGATCGCTATTTTCCTTTGATAGAAGTTTTATTTCAAAAACAAAATGAATGGGCTTTCGGAAAAAATGCTCTAACACCATTGAAAAAAATTGGCTTAATGGCTGGTTTTACAGATGAAAGTTTTACTGCTTGTTTGAAAAATCAGTCCATTTTAGATGAAGTAAATGCATCTTTTGAACGCGGTAAAGAGCTTGGTGTCACAGCAACACCTACTTTCTTTATTAATGGTAGTAAATATGAAGGTGCCATGAAAGTAGAAGAATTTTTTTCGGTGATTGATAGTTTTCTTAAAAACTGAATCTTAATCTTCCAGAAGATGGATAGTGATACTTTTGGCCATTATCTCCTTTGGAAGGATTAATATTATGCATTTATGAAGCGATATTGTTTTTGAGCCAATTTTGAATCAAATTATTGCTTTTAAATGAGCCTCGGTTGAATGATGTTTTGATGCTGATATGGGAGGATTTGTACAGTGAAAAAATGGGTTTATAGTTTTGGAGATGGAAAGGCAGAAGGAAGTGCAAGTGAGCGTAACCTTCTCGGAGGTAAAGGGGCTAATTTGGCAGAAATGAGTAATCTTGGTTTGCCCGTACCGCCAGGATTTACGCTGACAACAGAAGTTTGTAATTTTTATTACGCCCATGACAAATCATATCCAGAAGAGCTACAGGAATCTGTTAAGCAAGCACTAAGACGTGTTGGTGAACAAACAGGACGTGAATTTGGGAGTGAGCAAAAGCCACTTTTGCTGTCTGTTCGTTCAGGGGCTAGGGCTTCTATGCCAGGGATGATGGATACAGTGCTTAACCTTGGCATGAATGATGAGACTGTAAAAGCCATTGCTTTACAAGCCAATAATGAACGTTTTGCTTATGATAGTTATCGGCGTTTTATCCAAATGTATTCTAACGTTGTTTTGGGGCTAGACCATTCGTATTTTGAAGAGATTCTTGATGAAGCAAAGGCATGCAATGGTTACACTATTGATACAGAAATGACAGCAGATGATTGGAAGAATGTTATTATTTCTTATAAAGCCTATGTTGAAGAAAAATTAGGAACTCCTTTTCCACAAGATCCTGAACAACAGTTATGGGGGGCAATTGGAGCCGTTTTTTCAAGTTGGATGACGGCACGCGCAGTTACTTATCGCCGTTTACATAGCATTCCTGAAAGTTGGGGAACGGCAGTTAATGTGCAAGCTATGGTTTTTGGTAACATGGGAGAAGATTCGGCAACAGGTGTTGCTTTTACACGCAATCCATCGACAGGGAAAAAAGAACTTTATGGTGAATTTTTAGTTAATGCGCAAGGGGAAGATGTTGTGGCGGGCATTCGAACGCCTCAAAATATTACAGAAAGTGCGCGTATTGTTGCTGGTTCAAATAGACCGTCGTTAGAAAAAATTATGCCTGAGGCTTTTTTGAAATTATGTCAGATTGCGCAGAAGCTTGAGCAGCATTATCGGGATATGCAAGATCTCGAATTTACCATTGAAAAAGGTAAATTATGGATGCTTCAGACTCGTTCAGGAAAACGCACGGCTCGTGCGGCTCTCAAGATGGCAATTGAAATGGTTGAGGAGGGGTTAATAAACCGTGAAGAGGCTGTGATGCGTATTGATGCAAAGTCGCTGGACCAACTTTTGCATCCAACACTTGATCCTAAAGCAGAACGTTTTGTTATAGGACGTGGTTTACCTGCTTCTCCTGGAGCCGCAACTGGTGAAATTGTTTTTACTTCAGAAGAGGCAGAAACTGTGTCGGCGGAAGGTCGCAAAGTTATTTTGGTCCGTGTAGAAACAAGCCCAGAAGATATTCATGGTATGCATGCTGCAGAAGGAATTTTAACAACGCGTGGCGGTATGACAAGTCACGCTGCTGTTGTTGCGCGGGGGATGGGAAAACCATGTATTTCTGGTGCTGGCAGTGTGCGGATTGATTATAACACAAATACGTTGTTTGCCTCAGGAGAAAGCTTAAAAAAGGGTGATGTTATCACAATTGATGGTGGAAGTGGAGAAATTTTCAAAGGGAAAGTTGCAATGTTGCAGCCTCAGCTTTGCGGAGACTTTGCAAAATTAATGGAATGGGCTGATGGGATGCGACGTATAAGAGTTCGCGCTAATGCTGATACACCATCTGATGCCCGTATGGGGCGATCTTTTGGGGCTGAAGGTATAGGTCTTTGCCGTACGGAGCACATGTTTTTTTCTGATGAACGTATCGTTGCTATGCGTGAAATGATTTTAAGTCATGATGAAAGTGGTCGTCGTAAAGCACTAGATAAGCTTTTGCCAATGCAGCGTTCAGATTTTAGTGAATTATTTGAAATTATGTGTGGTTTACCTGTTACTATCCGCTTGCTAGATCCACCATTACATGAATTTTTGCCTAAAACGAAAGCAGAAATTCTTGATGTTGCAACAGCTATGGGGGTTTCTGCTGAAGTTCTTGCTGAACGCGCTCAGCAGTTGCACGAATTTAATCCTATGCTTGGATTACGAGGATGCCGTTTAGCTATTACTTATCCTGAAATTGCAGAAATGCAAGCGCGGGCGATTTTTGAAGCAGCAGCAGAAGCTGCCCAAAAATCTGGATCTCCTGTTATGCTTGAAATTATGGTGCCACTGGTTGCGCTTAAATCTGAACTCGATTTTGTAAAAGCGCGTATTGATCAGGTTGCTGAAGAAGTGATGAAAGAAAAGGGAAGCACTATTCAATATATGGTTGGGACGATGATTGAACTTCCAAGGGCGGCGCTTCGAGCAGATGAAATTGCTGAAACTGCTGAATTTTTTTCATTTGGAACAAACGATTTGACACAAACTACTTTTGGGATTTCCCGTGATGATGCTGCTCCTTTTTTAGCAACCTATTTTCAAAAAGGTCTTTTAGAGCAAGATCCTTTCGTGTCTATTGACCGTGATGGAGTAGGGGAACTTATTACCATTGCTGCACAGCGTGGACGTTCAAAGCGTGCAAAAATAAAATTGGGAATTTGCGGTGAACATGGAGGCGATCCTGCTTCTATTACTTTATGCGAAGAAAATAACCTAGATTATGTTTCGTGTTCTCCTTTTCGAGTACCAATTGCTCGTTTAGCAGCAGCTCAGGCCGCAATAGCAAAAAGGATGTAATGGGTTAATATTTTTTGTTGTATCGTTATTACTGAAATAAATTTTTATATATTCTTTTATTTTCTTTAATAAAGGGAATAAAAATGCTTCTAAAATGCACGATAAGTTATGTTACGCGAGAAAGTGCTTTTTTTAGAAGTTTATAAGAAAAAATATAAAGCAGGATAGACAAAGATGTATTATTAATACACTTTCTATTGAAGAACCTCTTGATAGAGAGAAACGTGTTATTGTGCAGTCAATTTACGCGTTTGCTTTTTTATGGGGGAATGAGCTCCTCACGCAAAATAGAATGCTCCAAACAAATGTATTTTTTTGCACATCATGCTGTTTGAGATAGACATCTCTCAGTGGATGTCCATTTCACATTGACATTCGTGGAATGGGGATTATGTAAACTCCCCGTAAGTTTATAAACTCCACTATACGCTACCATCTTTACCTTTATGAAGGAATATCAAAGTTATACAATATGTTGATTTATAATGATATTTTTTTATTTCTTATATTGAACAAAAGCTGTAAATATCATAAGATCTTCTCATTTCAACTTCTTTTATAATGAATCAATCAAAACCATGTTTTTTGCATGTTATAGGCGGGATGAGCGTCTGTGGATAAAAAAATAAAGCAAGGATATGCCTCTTATGAATCGTCTCAAGTGTCAAGAGTTGTCACAAATTGAAGGTAGGTACAGTGTGTAATGGTGCTGGCTTGCTTTTTCACAAGTGTAAAAATAATAGCGCGCGCGCAGTAGGGGCTGCTATTATTCACGGGCGTTGTTGTGAAATGGTCTTGGGTGCTTTAAGAGATGTTTTTTTAAGAAAGCCCGTGAATGGCAATCCAAGTGTATTTCGTTTGGGACATTTTGTTTTGCGTGAGGGGGGAGTGAGTTCAAAAAGACATGTGATAAATAAAAGCATGAGGCAATAGGTAATCTCCATTATTTTAAAGATATTGCTTTAGATGTCTTTGAAAGGCGTAAAGCTGAATTAAAAGGAAATGGCAAAGATGAAAACTGGTTTTTACCTTAAAATTTCATATTCTTCCCAAATTAGGCTGTCTCCCTGTTTTAAGAGATTATACAAACAGAGATGCGCAATATTCTTGCCTCCATTTGGCATACAAAAGCTATAACAGCTGAGAAAAGTACTAAACTGTCTTAACATTTGTTTCAAATATACTGCTGCGTTAAATTTAGATGTTGATTTATAGGCAATATTAAACACACACGCTATCTTAGGAAAACAATGTCATAAAACACATAATTTTCCAGCAATAGATTGGAGAGAAGTGCTGTTTTTTTCAGATACTTTGCAAAACAACAACCATAACACAACTAGCTTTACGTCTACTTATCCTTACAGGTGTTTGCATAAATTCTTTGCATCATATTTATAAAGATCAAATTGACGATAATATATGGACAATTCGTGGTTCGATAATATGAAAGGTTTACGTGATACTACAAAAATTTTGTGTCCTTTTATCATCAGAAGCAATAAAAATGCTAGAACAAGCGCGTTTTCTATTTTGCAATATTTCTTTTTTCTGCAATCGGTTGTGGTTTTCTTGCAGCAAATTATACGGCTCAATATGTAATGTGTAAGAAAACCATTCTGATTGATTGAATATAAGAGGGCTTGAGATGAAGGAATGTTTGAGGGGAGCATTAAACAAACGAAAGATGAATTATCATTATAAATTAAGAGATTATTTTTATAATGTAGATGATTAGCTTCAATTAAATAAACCAATTTCACGCATTTTCATTAAAATTGTGTGATTAATTTTACCTGTTACAGGAAGATCAAATATTTTTTGAAACTGTTTTAAAGCTTCTATCGTCTTTTGATCTTCTATTCCTGTGACAATAACCTCTTCATTCCCAAAAATATGTAAAGCTTTTTGCACTTGTATAATATCTTCAACAGAAGGCTCTAAAATAGCTTCTTTTAAGTGTGTCATATTTTTTGTATTGTTTGTTTCTATTTCGCTTTGCTTAATTAATATCGCGATTTCATCTGTTGCGGGATTAGATAGAACATTCTTCTGCATTCTCTGAGCAGTTTGCTGTTTCCATAAAGTGATGGCTCGGCGTGTTTTAGGTCCTTCCAATCCATCTAAGGGTCCATCATAAAGGCCTAATTTTGCTAGTTCTTTTTGCTTTTCCAGCATGCTTGCTGATTGAGAGGATAAAGATAAATTTGTGTGGTTATGATTTTGAGAATGTACAGAAGTTACACGGGAGAGTTCTTGTGATTTTTCTTCTTTTTCCGATAAAGTAGAGCTCTTACCTATACTTTGAACAGAGGAAAATTTCATTTGAGTTAAAATATTTTGATGCGTTGTCATTTGCGAAAATAAAGCATTAAATGAAATAAATAAAAAACTAATGCTAAAAAGAAGAGATCCAACAAAAAATAAAGTATTTTTTCGCGTATAGAAATAAAGAGTTTTTGCACTCCAAAAAATAAAATGAAAAATTATAAGAAGAAGTGTTATAACAATACTACTATAGTATTTACGGTGTTTTACAGTTTTTTTTCGGTATGTCTTTCGTTTTGTTGCCATTACTTTTATTTTCAGTTGCGTTTATTTTTTACAAAGAAACAAATATAAATTAGGAAACGAATATGAATCAGTTCTTACTTCCAGCCAGAGAGAAGTGCATTGACATTATTGATTTTTCCTTTCAAACTCCTAAAATGAGCAGCTTCATTATATCAATTTATAAGTTGATAAATCAACAAGAGTTCTTGGCAACTTTTATTCATTTCATTTTGACAAGTCTTTAATGTGTATAAAGAGAGCACCAAATGATTAGCATTCAAGATCATTTTGGTGTTTGCAAACTGCATTATCACATATAATTATCTAAACAATAATGCCACGTTATTCTTCATTTTGGGGCATATGTTTGCCTATTATTTAAAATAAAATTGAAAATATTTGCATATAACACTAAACAGATGACAATCATTATCTATTCTTTATAATTTACATATAGATGGTTACTTATCCATAAACGGTTTGGTAAAATATAATTATCTCTTAATATAATTATATTTTAGTGTAAATAACTTCGTATCAATTAAATTGATTTACAATGTTATAGAAAAACTGGTCTTGAGATCTTTAGATGGAGTTGTAAGAGATGCATCTATTGTTTAATATTTTGATCGACATGTTGATCATGTTTATGATGTGCTAGTAAAAATTTTATAGATAATATAAATGTTTTATCGACACTAGAGTCAGAATAACAGAATTTTACTCTTTTTAGCTTTTTCAACTAAGCTAAGATGGTGAGCTATTATCTAAAATAAGTATGTACACGACATAATTATATCTCTCATTTTTTTACCATAGTATGTTCATTAACATGATCAGCCTGTAAGTGTATAATTTTGATGTTAATTTTTTACTGAATAGACAATGTATCCTATTTTATACGGCGGAATTGTGCCATATTTATAAAAAAGCCAATGATATAGACCCAATACATGAATACTCAATTTTATAAAAAGCACATTTTATAAATTGTTTATAAAGCAACAGTATATAAAATGCTTCTTTTATTGTATTTACCACTGCGCTACATTGATTATCCATGATACGTTTTTTAATCAAATTATTATTATTATTATTTTTTATTTTTGTCATTATTTCATTTTTTGTAGCAGATCCAAGCAGTAATCATTCTTCTAGCCCCAAAAATAATGAGACAACAACGAGCGATGTGATTATTGCTTTTAAGGAAGCCTTAAATGATTTAGGCGCATTTTGTGACCGTAATATAAAAACCTGTAAAGTAGGAAAATCTTTTTTAAGTTCACTTGGCGAACGCGCATATTACGGTGCAAGAGCTGCTTATGAATATTTAGGGAACATATTAGGGAACAAAAATAATATCAGAGACTTCCCCTAATGTTTCTTACAAAATAGAAATACAAGAGTTCTTACAAAACCATGAAATGTTATCTTGAAATAAGGATTTTTAACGTTCTTCGTGTTATTTATATTAGGAAGAATAAATATTTATTTTTTATAAGTGTATTTAAGAATGATTATTCAAACGAAACAGGACTAAAATAATGGCGGAAAAAATCGGTACTATTATAGAGAACTTTTCGCTTTTGGATAATTGGGAAGATCGTTATCGTTATGTCATCGAGCTTGGCTATGAATTGCCACCTTTTCCGGAAAGCGCTCGAAATGATGCTCACAAAGTTCCTGGTTGTGTTAGCCAAGTGTGGCTTTTATCTTCACGTAATAACTCAGAAGATCCAATATTGACGTTTCAAGGTGATTCCGATGCTCATATTGTGCGTGGACTCATTTATATACTTCTTGCTTTTTATTCAGGCAAAAAAGCTTCTGAAATTCGCAATTCTGATGCTCAAGAGCTCTTTGAAAAACTTGGTTTAAATGAAAATCTTACACCACAACGATCAAATGGTTTGAAATCAATGATTAAACGGATTCGTAACGAAAGCTATATGTAATCCCCTTGATAGAAATTGCTATATATACAAAAGCTTCACACAAAACATGTATACTAAAATCAACTTTATACACGAAACCATTTTTTCGCAAAATAAGATTATTTAATTTTTTTCCGTTTGCTTTTGCGTCCAAGACCCATTTCTTTGGCCAAAGCCGATCGTGTTTTTGCATAATTAGGCGCCACCATAGGATAAGAACTATCTAACTGCCATTTTTCACGATATTCCTCTGGCAACATTCCATAATGTGTCATGAGATGACGCTTTAGAGATTTAAACTTCTTTCCATCTTCAAGGCAAATGAGATAATCAGGAAATACTGAACGTTTTGGATTAACGGCAGGCCTTTGTTTTTCAACTTCGACTTCTGTTAACTCTAGATTCCCTGCTTTACGAAAAGCAGCATGGACATCAGCAATTAAACTTGGCACTTCAGTCGGTCGAATAGAATTATTACTCACGTAGGCAGCAACAATATCAGCAACCAATGTAATAACTAAATTGCTTTCAGTCTCTAAGACTGCACGATGTTCCATTCTTGTTTCCTTTAATTTAAAATTGAGTAATTCAAAATCGAGATATAGTGCATATACTCATGATATAAAGATCTCATGCACATGAGTTTCATATTGTACAAAAATCTTTTTTGTCAATTCAATTATTCTATAAAATTGCCAAAACACAAAAAAATCAAATAAATACCCATTTTTTGTCATAATATACAATAAGAAAAACGAAATTATTACATGCTAAAATATATTTTTAGCCTATAACATATCATACATAATATATAATACATCACAAATATAAAAAGATATAGGATGAAATTTATTTATTTTTTTGAGAACGTAAAAATAAAATTACTAATTATAAAAATATAATATATAAATTATTATTTTATGTTTTGAATACTTATAATTTAGTAAGTTTATTTTTAATAAATTTCAAATTTATTTTTATTATTTATATTTATTAAATTTAATAATAAAAAACAATATATATTACAAACATGACACAATAGCATTGTTTATAATATAAAACTATTCATTAAAACGACATAGAATATTTTTATTTTTTATAAAGTAATAATAATATTTATGATATATTTATTCATTTCTATAAAATTATGCGATTATACTGTTTCAAAAAAAATCAATTCTTTTTCTCATAGTTTAATTGTTTTACCAGTCACTTTCATTATAAAAGTGGTATTATATCCCTAGAAAACAATAGCTGTGATATGTAATGAACAGAAAGGTATTAGTTTAAAAATTATCATGGCACTATTTTTGCAAGTGAATAGAACTTATAGATTTGTACACTTGCATCAATAATTGTGATTCTAACATATAAATGAAGCTGTTAACATATTTTAATATAGGATTGTGTATGACTCGCACTTTTGCAATTCCTCCCAAAGCATCTAGAATCACTCATAAGGAAATATATCATGGTATTTTTCGTGATGATCCCTATCATTGGCTACGTGCGTCTAACTGGCAAGATGTTTTTAAAAATCCTAACTGTCTTGATCTCAATATTCGACATTATCTTGAAAAAGAAAATGCTTATCAATCAGCTCAAATGGCTGATACAAAACCACTACGAGATTTGCTTTTTACCGAAATGAAAAACAGGATCCAAGAGAATGATAGTTCTGTTCCTATAAAACATGGTCCTTTTGCTTACGGATTCTCTTATGTTACCGGAGGCCAACAACCACATTATTTTCGGACACCAAGGAATGGCGGAGAAAAAAACGTGTACCTTAATGGTGACGTCTTGGCAGAAGGCAAAGAATATTTCAAATTTGGTTCAGTTCAAGAATCTCCTGACCATACACATGTGGTATGGACCTATGATGACAAAGGATCAGAATTCTATACAGCTAAAATTCGTAATTTTGAGACATTGTCTGACTGTATGGACACAATTACTGATACATCTGGTCAAATTGTATGGGATGCTAGATCTGAAGGTTTTTTCTATACTAAGATGGATAAAAACCACCGACCTTCAGAGCTCTATTATCACCAATTAAACACAGATCAATCACAAGATAAGCTTATTTTTCGTGAAGACAATCCAGGTTTTTTCTTAGATGTAAGCGGTTCTAAGCTTAATGATGTTATTTATATTAATATTCATGATCATGAAACATCCGAGATCTGGTTAATTCCTGCTGAGGCGCCTTTTACTATTCCCCAATGTGTACGGAAACGACAAAAAGGTATTGAATATTCACTTACAGAAGGTGGTGATGTCTTTTATATTCTGACCAATTTAGATAATGCAAAAGATTTCAAAATTATGGTAGCGCCATATACATCTCCACAATCAGAAAATTGGTCTGAGTTTGTCCCACATCAGCTTGGGTGCCTAATATTATCCCATGATGCTTATCAAGATTTTCTTGTCTGGATCGAACGTTTTGAGGGGCTTCCACGTATAAAAGTAATGGAACGTACCACTAAACAAGTTAATTCCATTGCTTTTACTGAAGAGGCTTATTCTTTAGGTCTGCAAGGAGTTGCAGAATATAACAGTCCAACTATTCGTTTTTCCTATTCGTCTATGACAACACCTGATCAAGTGTTTGATTATGAGATGAAAAATTGTAAACGAATGCTTTTAAAAACGCAAATAATTCCCTCTGGGCATAATAAAGATGCATATGTAACACGACGTATTACAGCAATAGCAGACGATGGTGAGAAGATTCCTATTTCACTTTTTTATCACAAAAATACTCCCCTTGATGGTGGTGCGCCTTGTCTGCTTTACGGTTATGGTGCTTATGGGATCTCTATACCTGCCAGTTTCAATAGTAATGTACTTTCTCTAGTAAACAGAGGTTTTATTTACGCTATTGCTCATATTCGCGGAGGAAAAGAAAAGGGAGTAGAATGGTATGAGAAAGGAAAACATCTCTTTAAGTACAATACATTTACAGATTTTATTGCTTGTGGGCGTTACCTTGTAAACAATAAATTCACTTCTCACGACCGGCTGATTGCTCATGGTGGTTCAGCAGGGGGGATGTTGATGGGAGCCATTGCCAATATAGCTCCACAGGATTTTGCTGGGATCGTAGCAAATGTGCCTTTTGTTGATGTCTTAGCGACAATGTTAGATGCTTCATTGCCACTCACTCCTCCAGAATGGGCCGAATGGGGGAATCCTCTTGAATCAGAAGAAGATTATAAGCTTATTGCTTCCTATTCTCCTTACGATAATGTCAAAGCTCAAAACTATCCCCCTATACTTGTGATGGCAGGATTAACAGATCCTCGTGTAACTTACTGGGAGCCTGCAAAATGGGTGGCAAAATTACGAGACCTAAAAACAGACGATAATGCAATTTTATTACGTATTAATATGGATTCAGGGCACGCTGGTGCAGCTGGACGTTTTTCAAAGCTAGAAGAAGTTGCCTATATCTATGCATATATTCTAAAGATAGCAGGAAAAGACTTTTGCTAATCCATAATACCTCTGTATGAAAGTCTCCGATAATTTATTGGATTATAGGGACTTTCATACACTAAAAAATTATTGAGACAGTTTAAAATTCACATTCTTCATAAAGTTTCAAAACATAGTCCCAATTAATTAAATGGTCTACAAAGGCTTCGAGGTACTTCGGTCGAGTATTGCGATAATCAATGTAATAGGAATGTTCCCACACATCGACACCCAAAATAGGTCGAGCATTGTGCACTAAGGGATTTTCACCATTAGGCGTTTTCATAATTTCAAGCTTGCCATTTTTAACAGCAACCCACGCCCATCCAGAACCAAATTGGGCACTAGCAGCAGCAATAAAATCAGCGCGGAATTTGTCGTAACCACCTAGATCAGCGTCAATAGCTTTTGCTAACTTTTCAGGAAGTTTTTGGCCACCACCATTTTTTTTCATCCAAAGCCAAAAGTGGTTATGATTGTAATACTGCGCTGCATTATTAAACAAACCAATATTTTTTCCAAAACTTTTTTTAACAATATCTTCAAGGCTTTCATTTTCTAAGCCTAACTCTTTCACAAAATTATTGGTGTTGGTAAGATAAGCGAGGTGATGCTTATCATGATGATATTCAAGCGTTTCGCGTGACATATAAGGCGAAAGGGCATCGTAATCATAAGGCAATGGGGGCAATTCAAAAGCCATTTAAAAATCTCCTCGATTCTAATTGTTAAGCTTATTTCATAAGCCTAATTTGCCATTTACCGCATTTAAAAGCAAATGTTGAATACCTAGTTTGTATGAAATAGTTTTAATGTCTCTCTTTTTGTAAAAGAAGCTTTTAGGAAATGTATATTCATCAATCAAAAAGGGTATTGGTCTACATAAAGATTGCTTCTGAAGATTTTTTACATCTATGAGTGGGTAATAAATATCATTATCTTTTGAATAAAAAGTAAATGGAAATAGCTATTATTCCTTGTTTTTGTATCTCTATTTTTTCAAATACCATATAAAATGTTTTTAATTTTTGCAAAACTCTTCCAGTTTATGGGTGTATCATAATGTTTTCAACAGAATATTAAGTGTTATTTTTTAGGAAATATTTTTCAATGTGCTTGATTTTATTTTATGGTGCTACCCATGAATAATATAATGTAAAAATTAGTGGACATTACCATCTTTATGCTTAATGCAAGAGCACTGCAGCACTATCATACACTTACCGGTTGCCAATGTGGTGACAGCTTTTTTCTTAAATTGAGCAAGATGGGATTTTAATATATCAAGAAAAGTAAATCATATGCAAATTTATTAGATACATGAGTAAACTGCAAGATTTTCATTTTCTGTTCCTAGAAAATCAATACAAAGAGCAAAATAATTGATGGATAAATGGTTCCTTCTTATGTTAAAATCACAACTGTATATCAGTTTCTGCTACGAATTTGTATCGATGGCAATGCCATACAAGACTCAGAAATTTTATGATAAAAAAGTAAAGTCTTTGATTTTCAGATATTGCGTCCAATCACAGGAATCGCTATAAGGTGCAGGAGTCGCTATAAAGCGTGTTTTTTTGGGGTATAGCCAAGCGGTAAGGCACCGGTTTTTGGTACCGGCATTCCCTGGTTCGAATCCAGGTACCCCAGCCAATATTTAATTAAATCAATAGGTTATATAAAAGTTCGGGAATTTTGATTCCGTTGATTCTTTTAACTTATTTTCTACCTATCCCTAACTTTTTTGAAGTTTTTTGATTGCTTCTATTGCAAGTCGTTTTCTATCGGCTGTTTTGGTATAAAGGGATGCCATGTTATCTTCTGTCCAGCCAAAAAGCGCTTTCATTTGCGAAACTGTCGCACCAGCATTGGCTGCACGTGTTGCTGCTAATTTTCGCAATCCATGCGCTGATTTTTTAATACCTGCTGCATTACAAGCTTTACGAAACAGATTACCAAAACTTTCTTTGGTCAGTTTTTTACCTTCTTTACCGCAAATAAATGTTTCATCTCCAATAGGTCCAATTTTAAGTGTTTCTGCGAGTTCTGGCAAAATCGGGAGAAAAACATCTGTTTTAAATTGGCTCTTTTCTGTTTTTAAATGAATAATATTATCTGTTGTGATATCTTTCCAGCCGATACGAACGGCATCACCACGACGCAAGCCTGTATAAAGAAGAACATCAATCCAGATGCGTTCATGTGTACCATGTGACCAACGGTGATAATATTTGTCAATATCTTCTTCTAACCATGGTATGAACCCTTCTGCGTTAAAGGATTTTGGCGGCTTTATATTAAAAGCAGGATTTCTATTCAAAAGATCATTATCAACCGCCCAATTAAAAAGACCATTTAAAGCCGTTAAAAAATGTCTTGCCGCTGCGGGAGTCTCTCGTCTTCTTTCTACTGCGTCAAGAATGTGTTGTTTGTTTATGCTTTTATATGCACGATCACCGATATGTTTAGAAACATTATTCAGAATTCGATATTTAACTTTTTTAGTAGATTCTGATTGATTATGCCATTGCATGCTTTGTAAATACTGATGCAACAACCAATCGAAAGACCCTTCTGTGAGTCTGGTTTGTTTTATTTTCTTGGAGGAGCCATTTTGCGCTTGTTTAATAGCCAGCGTATAATTGTCAACAAACTCTTGCGTTCCATAGGTTCCTTCAATCCGAAACCGTGGTCCATGACCAATACGTACATACCATATAACTTTACCATGGCGTGTACGTTCACGAACAAGATGCGGCGGACGGCGTTTTGGCATGGCTAAAACTTTATACCGTCGACAGAACGACAAGTTTTGCTGGTCTCGTAGTCTTCTTGTTCATTTTCAAGTGGTGGAAAATCGTCAATGCTATAAGTATTATCTGTCGTTGTTGGTGTTATGGTTTTATTGATATGAATTAATAATTCCCCTGTAGGTTTGATTTCTATGAGTTCACATCCTTGTTTTTTAGCTTCTCTTAAAGCACGAGCAATAGCTGGTTGCGTGATAGTAGGTGGGCGGTGTGGCATGTTTATTCCCCTTCATTTTAGATGTAATTCACTCGTGGCGTGAATCACGCTGGTGTTAAAATTTTGTTTGTGTTGCTAGAAAGGAATGTCGTCTTTTGCTGAAGAGTCGCCGTTCTGGGCGGTCATAGTTCGTTTACAAGCTTCTGAATTATCATAAATTTTTGTATCGCCATAAATTCTTGAATCACTATCGATAACCACATTTCCATAAATTTCTACGCTTCCAAAAATATGACCTCTATATATTTTGACGTTATTATAAATTTTTGCATTTCCAAAAATCTCTGCACTATAAGCAACTTGTGCGTTATCAAAAACCTTAGCGCTATCGTAAATATTGGCAAACAAATACGCCTTGGCATCATTATAAATCCAACAATCGTTTTCATGACTTAAATTGTCTTCATGCTCTATAAAGCCGCCAAGATCACCTGCCTTTACATCTCCAAAGTCTTTCAATGCACGGATGCGGTAAAGCGTAATGTATCCCTCAAACTCAATTGTTTCATCAGTAAGTTCGTATTTTCTCATCTGGTTTTTTCTCTAGTTGAGATTCTTCTATCGTCATCAATCCAGTCGTCCCAACATACACATGCTTCACCGTAAATTTTTGCATGACCATAAATATGCGCATCACCGTAAACTTGCGCATTGCCGTAAACACGCGCCCTATCGTAAATGTGTGGCTCTTCGTAAACTTGTGCATTGCCATAAACTTCTGCATTATCAAAAACGCTAGATTCACCGCAAATATATGCATCACCGTAAACTTCTGCATGACCGTAAATGCATGGTTCATCGAAAACTTCTGCTTTACCATAAATACGAGAATTGTCGTGAACATGTGCATAACCGTAAACATGTGCATTTTCGTAAACCTTAGCATCATCATAAACACAAGCATAACCCCCAATCCAGCAATTGCCATCATGACTTAGATTGTCTTCTTTCTCGATATAGCCGCCAAGATCACCTTGCTTGACGTCCCCAAAATCTCTCAATGCACGAATGCGGCGGAGCGTTTTGCGCCCAACTTCGATTGTTTCATCAGTCAGTTCATATTTTTTCATCTGGTCTTTTCTCCAGTTGATATGGCGTTATAGTCATCAACGTGTGCGCTACGGTAAACTTCTGCATCACCGTAAACTTTTGCTTCTCCGTAAATTTCTGCCTTATCGTAAACACGTGCTTCATCGTAAATGCGTGCATCATCGTAAACTTTTGCACGCCCATGAACATGTGCATTGCCAAAAACCAAGGCATCACCAAAAACCTTGGCATAACCATAAACCTCTGCATTATGGGAAACGCATGCCTCACCGTAAACACGTGCATTGTCATAAATTTTAGCATCACCATAAATCCTTGCACTATCGCCTACATGTCCGTCTTTAATTTTTGCATTGCCATAAACTTCTGCCTTATCGGAAACGTATGCATAACCGTAAATTTCTGCATTATGGGAAACGCATGCTTCATCGTAAATGCGTGCACAACCGTAAACCTCTGCCTTACCGTAAACACGTGCTTCATCAAAAACGCGTGCACAATCGTAAACCTCTGCCCTACCGTAAACTTCTGCATCACCGTAAACTTTTGCTTCTCCATAAATTTCTGCCCTACCGTAAACGCGCGCTTCATCGTAAACGCATGCGCTCTCGTAAACATGTGCATTATCGGAAACTTTTGCTTCATCGAAAACAAGTGCATTGCCATAAACACGTGCATCTCCAAAAACACAAGCCTTATACCAAATCCAACAATTGCCCTCATGGGATAAGTTGCCTTCATGCTCTATAAGACCACCTAGGTCGTCTGCTTTAATACCACCAAAGTCTCGTAAGGCACGAATGCGGTGGAGAGTTTTGCCATCAACCTCAGTTGTTTCATCAGTAAGTTCGTATTTCTTTTCCATGGTTTATTTCCTTGATTTGCGTACAATCCACCCGTAGCGTGAAGCACGCATGTGTTGAAAGTTGTTAGGAAAGGGCGGGGGTGCTGGGAGGAGAGAGCACCCCCATATGTANCCCTAACCGTTAAAAAATATAAATAAAATCAATATCTTATTGCAATTAAATTTAAGATTCGAATTCAGGTACCCCAGCCAATTCTAGTGAAATGTTAATCAAAGTTCAGCTTGAGAGTGGATTAGCCCTCTTAACCATCTATTGCTACTCATAGCAAGTCTGGTAAGTTGAGAAACACTTATTTATAGTGGGTTAGCTCTAAATATGGTAAGGTTCTCTTGCTATAGCTATCGCTCAAAGAACTCTTTTAAAAGATTCTTTTCTATAAGACGAGGGGTAAATGATTTATGCGCACTTGCTTTAGAAAAACTATTTGGCTGGATTTTGCGCTCTATAGCAACACCAGCGTGCAATTTTTCATATTCCACCATCTTCATTACGTCGAACAGCGTAGCAATAACGCTGATCAGGAAATATATTTCGTTGCATATCGCGTACAATATGAGCAGTATGGCCATAGGGTGCTACACAATCAATAAACCATACGTATTTTCTATTCTGCCAATTGACATCGGGTAAAAATTCTCCACGTTCATTTTTATAGAGTTTGTATTGCCCAGTCTGTAAAGCTGGTCCTAAATTTCGTTCGATATCCCAGATTCGCCAGCGGCGGTATAAGGGAGATGTAAGCATTAAAACAACCATAGCTCCTAACGCTGTAAGAGGATCTATGAGTGATGGTGATGGATTTTCATTTACAGACAGCATCTTTCCTTTAGAGATTGTTCTAAAATTTTGGTGATAGGTTCAAAGAAATAAGAAATGAGACGTCGTTTTGAGGTAATGACATCCGTTGTTACAGTCATGCCAGGGATAAATTTAAGTTGTTTGTTATTCAAAGTGATGTGATCTTGGTCAATTTTGATTAAAACAGCGTAGACACCATTAATTTCTTTATTATAGCGCGCTGTAGCGCCTACATTAACGACTGTACCGTGGATAACACCGAAACGTTCAGGAGGAAAGGCAGAAAATTTGATGTAAGCACGTTGGCCCTTTTCTAAAAAACCAATATCTCGATTATCAAAAAATGCTTCAATAATGAGACCACCCGCACCAGGGACAATGCGCATGAGAGTTTTACCAGCCTCTACAAAGCCGCCCAAAGTATGGATACTTAAATCATCGATACGTCCATCAACAGGTGCATAGAGTGATAAGTGGTCAAGATGGTATTGAGTGCTATCAAGCTTTGCTTTTAATCCTTGAAGATTCAGTTCTGTTTCACGCGAAAGTTGCCGATAGCGGGCGATTTCATCGGAAATGAGACTTTTCCGTTGTTGGCGGAGGGTGTTTATTTCGGCGGCATTTTCTTCCAAACGTCTTTGATTGGTTAAAATTTCATGCTCGACATTTTTAAAATCATGTAAACGCTCTAAATAAACGGCTTGGCTGATGACTTTTGTTTCCATTAGGCTTTTTGCAGCCTTTAATTTTCCTTGGCTTAATTGACGATCATCTTCCAACCTATCTAATTGCGCATGTTGTGTTGCACCGCTGCGCTCGACGCGGTCCGCTTGTGCTTTTAGCGCTCTTAATTTATCTTGGAGAGATTGAAGGGCAGCGCTAATGAGTTTTTCCCCTTCTATTCTTGCAGTCGTGTTGCCAGAAGGAGGAACTGGCAGATAGGCAAGTCCTTTGGTCACAAAATCTTTATCCAAAGGATCACTTTCATGCAAAGCTGTTAAAATAGCTGTTGCGATTTGTGCTTGAAGGGTTTGTTGCGCGATATCTGCTTGAACACGTGCGCACTCATTGAGGGCTTCACGGGGATCTAATTGAATAAGGAGATCCCCTTGATGAACAAATTGCCCTTCTTTTACAAGGATTTTCTCAATGCGTCCTGTATTTTGCGCTTGGACCAGCTGAACGTAAGCGGTGGGAATAACACTTCCTTGCCCCCGTGCAACAATCTCTGTTTTTGCGATAAAGCTGCCGATCACAATAAAGAGAAATAAGGTGACCAAAACAGCAACCACCATATGAAGCGTTGGTGACAAAGGGCGCAAATAGGGAGCTTTATCTGCCATTTGTTGCCTCCAAATCAGTACAGTTTAAGACGGTTGCATGCTGAGGAAAGAGGTCGCTTTTGTGGGTAATAACAAGAACAATACGTTCTTGCGAAAGTTTATATAAATGCTCAACAATTTGTGCACTGACAGTGTCATCCAATGCGGAAGTAGGTTCATCCAAAATAAGAAGGCTTGGGTTTATCAGAAAGAAACAAGCCAAAGCCAAGCGTTGGCGCTGACCACCTGATAAAAAACCACCTTGCTCTCCTACTTGAGTATTGAGTCCTAAAGGCAACTGAGCAATCAAATCATGGCAAGCACTAACATATAGTGCAGCGTCGATTTCATCTTTAGTGGCATCTGGTTTAGCAAGAAGCATATTCTCAAGAATGGTTCCGGAAAAAAGGCAAGGATTTTGAGGAAAATACGCGATTGTTTCACGCACGCTACGGACATCAAAATTCTGTAAAGGTTGGGCGTTAATCAATATCTTCCCGCTTGTTGGGGGGGAGAGTCCACAAAGGAGCTTCGCCAAGGTTGTTTTTCCGCACCCTGAAGGACCAAGTAACATAATTGGTTGCCCAGGTTGTAAACAGACATCAAGATGATTGATAATGGATTTATCTCCATAAGAAAAACAGAGATCGTTGGCTTCAAGATGAGGAGGAGCACTGAGTTGAAGAGGCGGCTTTTCTTCTTCCCATTCTGAAGGGGAGTTAAGAATATCGCCCAAACGAAGACGAGAGATTTTCAAATGCTGTCATTCTTCCCATAGGGATGCAAGGTTTAAGATAGGACCAGAAACATTTCCAGCGAGGAGATGAAAGGCAATAAGTTGTCCTAGTGTAATCTGGTTTTGAAGAACTGCCTGAGCACCAAAAAAGATAATAAAAATAGTGAAAAGATCACCAAAAATATGACTCATGGCTCCATTGAGAAGATGCAATTTACTAGTTGTAAGGCTTTGATCTAAACTACGGGCTAAAGTCTCTTGCATGCGTATTGTATGAGCAGCTTCTTTTACGTGTGCTTTTATGGCTTCAAGATTGGTAAAACTTTCAATAAGGCGCGATTTATGGACAGCTTGCAGAGTGAAAGCACGGCGTAATTGGCGGCGCAAGAAGGGACCGACAAACGCTAAAGAACCCATTTGTAAAGGTAAAATGATAAGGACAATAAAGGTCAGTTTTGGACTAATGGAAAAGAGTGCAGCAATATAAATAATGGCAAAGAGAACATTTAGCACAGTTGTGGCGATGGTTCCTGTTAAAAAACCGCGAATTGTATCAACTTCTCCAATACGTGAAAACAATTCTCCTATTTGCCAACGGCGTAAAGTGGGCAAGGAGAGACTTAAAAGATGGGTGTAAATGCGCCGTCCAAATTCTAGCGTAAGCCGATTGGCTAAATAGGCACCTAAGTAACCTGAAAGAGTGCTAAGAGCCATGCTAAACAGCATGATAGCAACCATCAAGACAACGATAGCATAGAGACTTTCAATACGCTGAAAAGGGAGAATACGGTCGATAATCGCTTGAAAAATAAAAGGATTCACCAAGCCCAGCAAACGCAAAACAACAGCAACGCAACTGAGTTCGATGACATAATAAATATATTTCTTTGTTGTTATTGTAAACCAAGAGAAAAGGATACTAGTTTTTCTTGTGAATGTCTCATTTGAATTTATGATTTTATTTAAGAGAAAGAGCGATTGATGTCGCATATTTAAACAGTATTGTAAATAGTATTATATTAATACAAAATATATATCTTGTATTAATATAATATAAATATAATGTATTTATTATTTATACAGTATTTTTATTGTTATTTATACAAATTATATTTGACATTTGCTAAAATGAACAATAATCAAATTCCCACTGTATCTTTATGATACAGTTATTTCTAATAATAAAAGAATGATATAAATGGGTAGTTCAAGCTCATCACATGATTCAATTAGTAACTCACATCCAAAAAGTTGGCTTTTTCCAGAAGAAGATGATTGTAGCTCAGGAGCTCATTCCCAAGCAGCAGGTGCAGGCGGCATCATAGGAGAAGTAATAGGAGGTATTGCTGGTGCAGTTGGAGGTCTTTTTTCTGGACCGGGAGGTGTCAGTTCTGGCTTTGTCAATGGAGCAATAGGAGGTGGACTAGCAGGAGCTGGTGACGCTGTGGTAGATAAATACAATGCATGCTATACGGCACCAAGTTGTGAAACAAGCGATTATGTTGAAGCAGCTGCCATACACGGCGGTATAGGAGCAGCATCTGGTGCATTATTTGGTCTGGGAGGAGCAGCAATAGGCGGATTAGAAGGAGCTGCTGACGGTTTGATAGATAAGTACAATGAATGCCATCCGAATCCAAGTTGTGAAGTAAGCGATTATGTTGTATCAACAGCCATAAAGGGAGGCGTAGGAGCATTAATTGGTTTATTAGGTGGTCCGGAAACAGCAGTAGCAGGCGGATTAGGAGGAGCTATTAACGGTTTTAAAGATAAGTACAATCAATGTCATCCGTAAAGTAGAGGGACACTGTTTCTAATTTATTTAGAAAATAGCTAGTAAGATATTTCTGAGATCAGTGATATTGTAAACATACTTTAAAGCTATGGCTAAACTGATTTCAGGGATATTTTTGTGTGTGATAATAGATATTTTATTTTGGATTTTTTTGTTATGAATACTTTTACTCGCTCCTTAGTAACAGCGATTGGATTTGGATTTTGCATGTTTTTTTACAATAGATTTAAAGGTGAGAACTGGAGTATAAAAAGGACAATATTATCAACAATTATGTTTTTTATATTATATTATTCTGGAAATTTATTAGTTAAATATATGGGAATTTTATAAAAATTATTTATATATAAAATTATAATTATTTGAGTTAAGTTTATTATTTGAATTATACTCTATTGCTCTCTCTATTAAATCATTCATAAAGTAGATGAAATTTCAGTCTGGATTTTTTGTTATGCATACTTTTACTGGCTCCTTATTGGCAACGTTTATATATGGATTTTTAATGTTTTTTTACAATAGATTTAAAGGTAAGAACTGGAGTATAAAAAGGACAATATTAACAACAATTAGGTTTTTTATATTATATTATGCTGCAAATTTATTAATTGAATATATGGGAATTTTAAAATAATATAAAATCAAGTTGTTATATTATTTTAAAATATAATTATAAGGTGTTATTTGTAGAGTTATTTATAAAAAATAAGTTATTATTTTTATATAATATTTATCTTTAAAAAAATATTTACTGATTACATTGGGATAGATACTTTAAATCAGTATTATCATAAAGAATTCTGTTTTTTACTTCCTATTTTAAATCTTTTTAATTATTTCAAGCATGGGTTATTTTGAGATTATTATCTTTTGTATAAGGATTATCAGTTTATAGTTTTTGAAAAGTGATTGTTTGCTTATGTATCATGATTTATTGAAAAATAAGCAATTTTTATGAAATAAAGTGCTTTATCTCTCTTGATTTTTATCCATCATCTTGAGAAAGAGGGAGAGAAGCGATTTCTGTATCAAGTGCATCCATAAAATTGATAATAAAAGCAGCATTCGTTCCCAAATCTCTTGGTAAATAACGAGAAGCAGAACGCATATTAACAAAAGTAGTATCCCCTTCATCAGTTAAGCGTATCACGATATCCGAAATAAACCCAAGGTAAAAAGTTTTAGCTCTCGTTTCAATATACAGTTCATTCTCTTCACCTTTAAACTTTCTTTGAGCCACAACAGGGCAATCATAGGCTGCTAAAACATTGAGAACAGATTCGCGAATACGATCAGGTGAACCATCATAACGGCGCCCCGACATTTCTGGCCATTGTGACATCTGTAATGTTGCTTGTTCAGTCAAAACACTTTTGAGCGGTAAAGCAATGAACAAGCTTGTAGGCATAATTATGTGTCTACAAACTTGACAGGAAGGTTTAGGTGCATAATTCTACAAAATTATATATTTAATTTGGATTTTTTTTATGAATGAGCTTATTAGTATTATTGTAGAATTATTATTTTCTATAGGTGCTTTAGTTATATTTTTCTATACATTGTTTTCATATTATAAATCTAAAGGTTATAGTAAAAAAGAAATTTGGAAAAAAATTTTGTTAAGAATATTTTTTTTCTTTATATTATTTTCTATAATATTTTTTATTTATATACGTTATTTCTATGAACAATGATTATTCATTATTAATTTATAATTATAGATTAATTTGGAAATTTTATTTGTTATATATATTTTTAATATACTTTATGAATTGTTTTTTGCATTTTTTGTTTAATTATATTTATTTAAATTGTATTATGTATCTAAGGTATGTAATGAAAAAAATATTAAAATTAAATCATTAATTAAGAATAAATTCGTTTTTTATATTATTTTAAATTATTAAGTTTTATATGATATAATATATATTAATGTTTATTGTTTTTATATATTTTTAATTTGGATTTTTTATGAGTGATATTATTCGTATTATTGCAAAATTATTATCTTCTACATGTTTTTTATTTATATTTTTCTATGCAATGTTTTTACGGTATAAATTTAAAGGTTATAGTAACAAAGAAATTGTGAAAAAAATGTTTTTAAGCACATTTTTGTTCATTATATTTGTTATATTACTTTCTATAACATT
The DNA here is from genome assembly GCF_042195435.1 of Bartonella sp. CL162QHHD. Taxonomy (NCBI): domain Bacteria; kingdom Pseudomonadati; phylum Pseudomonadota; class Alphaproteobacteria; order Hyphomicrobiales; family Bartonellaceae; genus Bartonella; species Bartonella sp. CL162QHHD. The sequence goes on along the minus strand of NZ_JBHIOG010000024.1, from coordinate 50,205 downwards.
TTTTATTTGTATACGTTATTTATATGAAAAATGATTATTTATTATCTTTATATAATAATGTTTTTGATATGAGTTTTATAATAATTTATTTAATATTAAACTTTAAAAAATATTTACTGATTACAGTTAGACAGAGACTTTAATATTATTATCAATATTTCTGTTTTTTATTTCCTATTTTTTTAATCTTTTTCATTATTTCAAGAATGGTTAGGTTTGAGAATATTATCTTTTGTATAAGAATTTTTAGTTTATAGCTTTTGAAAAGTGATTGTTTGCTTATGTATCATGTTTATTGAAAAATAAGCAATTTTTGTGAAATAAAGTGTCTTCTCTCTCGCTCTTGATCGTTATTCATCGTCTTGTGAAAGAGGAAGGGAAGCGATTTCCGTATCAAGGGCATCCATAAAATCGATAATAAAAGCAGCATTTGTCCCCAAATCTCTTGGCAAATAACGAGAAGCAGAACGCATATCAACAAAAGTTGTATCCCCTTCATCAGTTAAGCGTATCACGATATCCGAAATAAACCCAAGGTAAAAAGTTTTAGCTCTCGTTTCAATATAAAGCGCATTTTCTTCACCTTTAAACTCTCGTTGAGCCACAACAGGCCAATCATAGGCTGCTAAAACATTGAGAACAGATTCGCGAATACGATCAGGTGAACCATCATAACGGCGCCCCGATATTTCTGGCCATTGTGACATCTGTAATGTTGCTTGTTCAGTCAAAACACTTTTGAGCGGTAAAGCATCGCTGGGACGTATTGTGCGAAAAAAAGCCGGCGGGCTTTGTGTATCGGTAGAAATATCGTAAAGAGCCGGTAAGGTAAACCAAAGTCCAAAAAAGAGCATCAATGGTGTAGTCGTTATTACCGAATAAATGATCCCTTTTAAAGCTTTCATTCCCCCTAGGGCTCCATAGACCCATAAGCTGTAAAGTGCTTTTAAAGCAAGAAAAAGAGAAATAATCACACAGCCAGTAGAGATTCCGATCAAAATTATGAAGTCGGTTACGTTAATGACGGAAAAACGTTGTAAAATGAATGAAAATAATAAAACAAAGAACGACAATCCACCAAATCGAGGGGACCATACTGCTGCTCTTGAAATGAACCGAACATATCTCTTCTTCATGAAGTTTTTTCCCCTCAATTGTAAACTATAAGCCAAGTTTTTCAGAGTGCATATCTTACAAAAAGCTTATGCTCATAAAACAAAAATAAAGCACTTATTTTTGAGGTCAAGGATGCATAATGTCTTATAAGTTTCCAGCGATTATTTTTGCACTTCATTGAAGGTAATCAGTATTTTTTCTATAGTTTATCATGTTGTTGATGCGAACTTTATGGGAATGTTTGTAAATAAAAAGAAGTAAACTCAAATAACAAGTTTTACGGTTGTTAGCAGCATATTTTTCTAGAACTTTACTCTTGATTTTCTCTTCTGATTGCTGGGAGTTTTTTCTGTCAGATAATGCGTAATCAAATAGGATATGATGATGTGCAATAGAGATTTCATTCTATCTCAATAAAAAATTGAGGGATTTATAATCAGATAAATCTGAATTCGAAGATTCAATTAATAGAGAAAAAAGATAACCATTTTGATAGGCTTCATGTATTTTGTATAGAAAGTAAGGTATTGTACAAATGAGAGGTTACTCCGTTTTTATTCATAAAATATGCGGCAGGTCGCAGATGAAAGAAAAGCTTCATTTTCTTTTTTTGCAAGTGAAGAAGGGGCAAAAATACGTAAAATGACAAAACCTTCATTCAAATTTTTAGCAACCAAAACTGAATTGGCATTTTTTTTAGGTTTTGATTTTTTGAGTTCTATGATTTGTATTGGTTTTCCAATAATAAGATCGAGTGTATTATCAGGGGCTGTTCGGTCATTAAGGCTATAGAAAATAATTCCTTTGTGTGTGTAGGCTGCTAGTGACCAAAATTGTCGTGTTTTCAAAGCTTTTAAATGAACAGGTCCATTTTCAAGATTAAATCTGCAGACTTTAAGAAGAAAGAGTGGATCAGCAGATTGTTGAATAGGATTATCGGGAGTAAAAGCAACAAATTGATAAGGGGCTCCGGATTTTTTAAGTGCTGTCCATATATTATTTTGTGCCCAATAGGGGATCAGAAAGAGAACGCAAATATGAACGATAATAGCGCCAATGATTGCAAGAAGTGCGATATAAATGAATCTAGTCACAATTTATTTGTCCTGATGGGATTTGTTCTATTGATGGCATTGTAAGCTTTTGTAATGCCGTTGCAGAGATGATTGAGGTATCGTATAAGGTAAGAATAAGCCCGAATTCTTTTTGACTAACTGTTGCAAGCCAATTGCCGGCTTGCGGTGTAGGTGAAATATTGATGCGCAATGAGCCATCATGCTCATAAATAATAGCGTTCGTGTGGAGTTCAAAAGGTATTTCTTTGGATGAAGTATAGGGTTTTAGGGATTTGTCAGCTGTATAAAGGGTGAAAAGACGAGTTTCAGGGATGGTGCCTTTGAGTAAATAATGACAGTGGGGGTGGAGTGGACGCCCTTGGTTGTCTTGCCAAATCTGGAATTGAAGACCTTCAGTGCGTCCGAGTGAAACAATGCCTCGTTTGGTCGTGCGGGCGCGGGTATAAGGATCCATATTGGCGGTTCCCATTTTTGGATAAGCACTCCATTTTCCAATTCTAAAGCGTTCAAAATGAGGAAAGGAATTGAGCACATAATCGACACTCAGTTTTCCACATAAAATGGAAAAAGCGAAGATAAAAAAGAAAATGGTGATATTAAAAAACATCAGTGAATATCTTGAATTCAAAATGTTGAATCTCCAGTTGTTTTCACCTTCAAAGAAATTGCAGATGGTTTTTTCAGATCTTTGTTAATCAATCGCACAATATTCAATGTTTCAGGAGAAAGCGTAGAGGGTATTGGGGAAAAAAATTCAGAATCTGCATGGGAGGAAAGTATTGGGGGATGATAAGGAAGAAGAGAATCTTTAACACCATAGAGTTGTTTGAGCATAATATTTTGGTGTGCAGCAAGCATGATGCGTTGCCATATCATGGCAGGAACTCCACCCCCAAAAGCACGATTCATCGGTGAAAAGTTATCATTTCCCATCCATACCGCTCCAGTATAATTGCCAGTAAAGCCAACAAACCAAGCATCACGATAGGATTGTGATGTTCCAGTTTTCCCAGCGACGAGAGTCATGGGCAGAGCAGCACGCTTACCAGACCCTCGTGTTGTGACACCCACCATCATTTGGTTCATATAAGCAGCTGATTGTCTGCTGAGAACTCGGTGTAACTTATTTCCGTTATGCTCGAAATCCCATACCACATGCCCATCAATTGTTCTGATTTGCGTGAACCCATGACGATTACCAGCTATCCCACCATTCGCAAAGACATTAAAGCCAGTTGCTTGATCCATGGGGGTCATGTTGGAAGTGCCAAGAACCATCGTTTTGTGTGATAAAATATGCGCGTTAATCCCCATATTCTTGATGAGATCTATGATAGGTTGGGTATCGCGGTGAAGATATTGATAGGTGAGATACACAGGGACTGTATTAATAGAAAAAGCTAAAGCTGTTGCTAAATCAATTTTCCCCAAATAACGGCCCGAATTATTTTTTGGTGTCCAACCTCCCCAATTGATCGGAGCATCTAAAACGATTGTCGAGGGAGAAAGTCCGTGTTCCAGTGCGGTTGCGTAAACATAAGGTTTGAATGAAGAACCAGTTTGTCGTCCGCCTTGTGTTGCTCTGTTAAATTGGCTCTTTTTATAATCTTGTCCTCCAACAATTGCGCATACGGCACCGTTATTATCGAGTATAACAGTGGAAGCTTGTGTTACGCGATATTGTTGACCATACTGGTGTAAATGATATGCAATTGATTCTTCTGCTGCTTTTTGAATATTTGGATCAAGAGTCGTTTGAATAATTAAACTATGGCTTGGAAGTTGATTGCGCATTTTTTTGACTTCCTCGAATGCCCAATCAAGAAAATAATCAGGCTGATTATTTTCTATTTGGGGAAGTGCCCTAGCAGGGTGGCGATGCGCATTGATAATCTGGCTCTTCGTCATAAAGCCACTATTAACAAGATTAGAAAGGACGATATTGGCACGTGTTTGAGCCGCAAAGAGATGACTATGAGGAGCATATTTTGTTGGAGCTTTAAAGAGTCCTGCTAACATAGCAGATTCACTTAAAGAGACATGACGTATGTTTTTTCCAAAATAAAATTTTGCTGCTGCGGCAATACCAAAATTGTTTCCTCCCATATAGGCCCGGTCAAGGTAAAGTTGTAAAATCTGCTTTTTGCTAAAATTTGCTTCTAGCCAAAGAGCAAGATAAGCTTCTTTGATTTTACGTGTTATGGTTCTTTCGTTTGTTAAAAATAAATTTTTAGCCAATTGTTGTGTGAGAGTTGAACCACCTTGCACCACACCTTTAGCTTGCATATTTTGTGAAATTGCCCGTGTAAGTCCTTGAAAATCAATGCCCCAATGATCAAAAAAACGACGGTCTTCTGTAGCGAGAACCGCTTTAATAACAGTGTCAGGCATTTCTTCAACGGGGACAGAGATCGCCGGCAGTGCACCACGGTGCCCAATGGAATTTCCATAGCGATCTAGAAAAAGAATGGAAAAGTTTTTAGGAGAAGACCAATCTGTTTTGGTCACTTCAAAAACAGAAATGCCCAAAATAGTGAAAAGAGTAAATCCCATCAACCCTAATGTCAGTATTTCATCGAGAACTTCAACGATAAAACGTTTCCATCCTTGAAGATGAAAATTTTGTGAGACGATTTTTGCCTTTTTCCAGAAAAAACTGTTAGCAGAACGAATGTGATAAAGCGCTGTGTCTAATCGTGCGTCTAATTCAATGAGAGCAGGACTGTGAAATGGCTTACGATGTTGCCCTTTCTTTTTTTTAAAAAAATCAAACATTTAAAGAGAGCCTATGGCAAAGAAATACAACCAAACAAATCTACAATAATTATATGGAGTAGAAGTATTTTTTTGCTATAGTGCTAACAGAGAAAGAGTTTATTTTAGAATTATTCATTTTTCGTAAGATAGTGTATTAATATTTTATTATTTTATTGAATAAATTTTATTCTCATTATTAAAAATATTTTTTTGATTTTTTAAAAATTTGGAGTAATGTTAATATGTTCTTCTGTAAGATAGAGGATAAATTATTTCCATTTGTGATTTTTAAATCGACTAAAAAAAACCATTATTTCTTTTATCCTTTATCAAGGAGAAGAGATGGGTTATTGAAATATTTATGATGAAAAAAAAATTCTTGTTCGTAATAATAGCAGCTTTTTTAGGAGCAGATTCTGTTCTAGCTTCTGGGTGTGCTGAAGTAGGTAAGAAGGCTGCCGCGCAAGAGAGCGGGGTTCTCGTCCGTTCAAAACCGGTTGTTCAGGATGGAAAGGACATGTGTGCAATTGTAGTTGTTGTACCAGCCCGTAATGGTGAAAAGTTACGTCGTGTTGAGTTTTTTGTTCCTGCTGATTAGTTTTTGGCAGATGGTGTTGTGATGCGTATCTTAATCGTTGAAGATGATCGGAATCTTCACCATCAATTAGCAGAAGCTGTAAGACGTGCAGGATATGTTTCCGATAGTGCTTTCGATGGTGAAGAAGCTTATTTTTTAGGGAGCACAGAGTCTTACGACGCGGTGATACTTGATATAGGTTTACCGCAGATTGATGGTATTAGTGTTGTTGAAAAGTGGCGTCAAGAAGGGCTCTCCATGCCTGTTTTAATGCTAACGGCGCGAGACCGTTGGTCTGATAAGGTGCACGGTATTGATGCTGGAGCTGACGATTATGTTGTGAAGCCATTTCATTTGGAGGAAGTGATGGCGCGCTTGCGAGCATTAATTCGTCGCACTACGGGACATGCGACAAGTGCATTATGTTGCGGAAATGTTTTGTTGGATACAAAGACGTCTCGTGTTTTTGTAGATGGTCAATTGATTAAACTAACATCTTATGAATTCAGACTGCTTTCGTATCTCATGCATCATTGTGACAGGGTCATTTCAAGAACAGAGCTTACAGAACATCTTTATGATCAGGATTTTGATAAGGACTCGAATACGGTGGAAGTCTTTGTAGGTCGGTTACGGAAAAAGCTTGGAGTGGATTTGATTGAAACTATTCGAGGAATGGGGTATCGCGTGAGAATGCTAGGTGATTAATGAATGTTTTTGAAGAGAATAATTGGTGTAGGAGGTTCTTTTTTGTAATTACTCGATCTCTCAGTTTACGTGTTATGATCTTATCAACATTATGGGTTGTTATTTCTCTTTTATCGATTTCTGCAGTAAGTATTTTATTTTATAAGCGTTCAACTGAACAAAGCCTAGAGCGTATCCTTTCTGCTCAACTCTACAGTCTTATTGCAACAGTGACGGTGTCATCGGAAGGTACTTTGATAGGAGGGGCTGGGATTGATGATATTCGTTATTCTGATCCAACAACAGGATGGTATTGGGAAGTTGTTGCGATATCCCATAATTTAAAAGGAAGATTGACATCCCCCTCATTGGGAACAGGCGAGATATTTACACCAAGTGATGTTGATATACCTTTTGACAATAAATTCTTTCGCTCTTATCGGATAACGGGGAACAATGGTCAAAAGTTACAAGTGATTGAGAGTGATGTTGTTCTTGATAATAAAAATCATATTGCACGTTTTCGGCTTGTTGGGAATATCGATGAAGCTCATGCCCAGGTAAAGGAATTTACGCGAACTTTGCAAATTTTTCTTTGGAGTTTCGGTATCGGGAGTGTTCTTATTAATATTGCTATTATTTTCTTTAGTTTTCAACCGTTGAAGCTTATTCGACGCGCATTGAATGATATTCGCGAAGGAAGAGTTCATTATGTGAATACGGATTTAGTAAGCGAAGTGATGCCGCTTGTACAAGAGATGAATGCTCTCATTAATAATAATCAGCGTATTATTGAGCGATTTCGCACACAAGTTGGTAATCTCGCGCATTCATTGAAGACGCCTCTATCTGTGATTATGAATGAGACAGATAAGATGCGCGGAGAAAAGGCTTGTTTGTTGAGAGAGCAAACGCAAATAATGCAAGCTCAAATCAATCATTATCTTCAGCGTGCACGGATTGCAGCACAATGCGATAGTATTGTCTATCATACGTCTGTTCGCAGTGTGCTTGAACGTTTGGTGCGGGTTATGAAAAAGCTTAATCCTGAAAAACAAATTCAATTTATTATGGATGTTGATGATATTGTTTTTTCTGGAGAGAAGGAAGATTTAGAAGAAATTGTAGGGAATTTGATTGAAAATGCTACTCAGTGGTCTCGAGCAAAGGTTTTGATCTCTTGTTGTTTAGAAGAAAATGTTGAAGAAAAAGAATATTTTAGTATCTTTGTAGAAGATGATGGTCCTGGTTTAACAGAAGACAAAATTGATGAAGCATTAAAAAGAGGGCGGCGGTTTAATGAAAGTAAACTAGGGGCAGGCTTAGGGTTAGCAATTGTTTCAGATATGGTCAGTGAATATGGTGGCAATCTCTTTTTATCACGTTCTGATTTGGGTGGATTGTATGCAAAAGTTTTGTTACCTAAGATGGGAGAATAACATATTTTCTTCTTAAGCAAGAAATGTCTATAAAGTTTATAAAGCAGTATTTTAGACAATACATAAAGAGTAGGGAAACATTGTTTTTAGTTTCTTTGCTTAATTGATATATATGATAGATATTTATAATATTCTCCATGAAAAAATGAATTTTTATTAATTCACATCACTCTTCTTATGAAGAGGATAAAATGTAAGCGAGTTATTCTCTGTTCGTATTGGAAAAAAACGATATGCTCTTATTAATTTTTGCAGCATTTTTTCTGACTTTTCTGGCAAGTATTCTTTTTCTTTCACTACGTTTTGACGATGAGATAAAGAAAGAATGGACAGTTGAAACCGTAGATGGTTATAGAAGCCATAAGCGTATGATTGAGTTTAACAAGCTTTATATGAATTATAAAAAAAGAAATATTCTTAAGGCTTTGAGTATTTTGTTTGTTCTTCTGATGACATGGAGTATTTATGGGCTGACAGGCAATCCAGAAGTGAAAAGTTATTTTTTTAGCGAATTAATGGATAAGGATCCTAAAACTCTCAGTAAGCAAGAAAAGCTTATTCGTTTACAAGTGCTTTTTTTCCGTGCACCTCACGATGGCAAGCTAGCAGATGCGTTAGCGGTAGGGTATCTCGAAGAAAGCCTTTTTCAAGAAGCTGTGAATACTTATTTAGATGCACTTCGTTTGAATGGAGAAACAGCTCCAAGGCTTGTCGGATACGGTTTAGCATTGGTTGGTTATGAAGGGGGGGTGATAACGCAAGAAGCGCAAAATGCCTTTCAAAAAGCAGCAGATTTAGCCCCAACAGATTTTTATCCACGTTTGTTGTTGGCCGATGCATTGCATCAAGCAGGAAAAACTGCGCAGGCAGTGCAATTTTTACAAAGCTTTCTTGATACAATGCCTGAAAATTTTTCAGGACAATCACGTGTTAAAAAAATGATGATTCAGTTACGTGATTTATCGAGTGAGCATACAGAGAAAAGAAATCTTGCACCTATGTAGAAGATGTGCAAAGCTCTTAAAAAATAAAATATTGATACTTAATTATAACGTATTTAAACTTTTTTCGCAGAGTGTCTATGAACAGTCAATCTTTAAAGAGTTCTGCCTCATGGAAGGTTATTTTAGAGCAGCGAAAAAAAAGGCGCTTACTGATCATATTATTATGTTGTTTGGTTATGACAATTGCAGCAAGTCTCATAGTGTATGCAATGCGTCATGCGGTCAGTTTTTTTAGAATGCCCTCTGAAATTACAAGAGAAGATATTTTAACGGAGCGCCCTTTGCGTTTGGGTGGCTTTGTTGAAAAGGGAACCGTTCAATATGTTGGAGAGAGAGGAGTTATTTTTTTTGTAACGGATAACAAAAAACATGAAAAAGTGGTTTTCAATGGTGCCTTACCGGATCTTTTTCGTGAAGGTCAGGGGGTGATTGTAGAAGGGCATTTCGATAAACAGGGCTTTTTTATAGGGATGCGTATTTTAGCAAAACATGATGAAACTTATATGCCTAAAGAAACAGCTGATCGTTTGAAAAAACATTACATTATGGAGAAATAATTCGATTGTGCTTGTCGAACTGGGTCATATTTTTTTAGCTGCAGCATTTTCAGTAAGCTTATTAGGGGCGTTTTTACCTGCTTTAGGTTTTTGGTGGAGAGAGCGTTTGTTAATGCAAACAGCTGTTCCTCTAACATATATCACTTTTACATTACTACTTTTATCTTTTTTAGTGATAATTTATGCTTATGTCGTATCTGATTTTTCTGTTTTGAACGTTGTTGAGAATTCTCATTCAGAAAAACCGATGCTCTATAAAATTACAGGTGTTTGGGGAAATCACGAAGGCTCTATGTTGTTATGGGTTTTAAGTCTTGCTTTTTTTAGCGCATTGATGGCTTTTTTTAGCCAACATTTGCCAGAAGATTTTAAGACGCTTGTTTTAATTTGCCAAAGTTGGATTACAACTTCTTTTCTTTTATTTATTCTTTTTGTATCCAATCCATTTTTACGCGTGAATCCACCAGCATTGCAGGGAAATGGTCTCAATCCTCTTTTACAAGATATCGCATTAGCAATTCATCCACCTCTACTTTATTTAGGTTATGTTGGTTTTTCACTTTGTTTTTCTTTTGCCGTTGCGGCATTGATTATGGGACATGTTGATAGAATTTGGGCGCGTGGAATTCGTCCGTGGCTTTTACTTTCTTGGTGTTTTTTGACATTGGGTATTATGGTTGGCTCCTATTGGGCTTATTATGAGCTAGGATGGGGCGGCTATTGGTTTTGGGATCCTGTTGAAAATGTTTCGTTTATGCCTTGGCTTTCAGGAACGGCTCTTTTACATTCTGCTCTTGTTCTCGAAAAACGAGAAATATTGAAAAGTTGGACTTTGTTTTTAGCGCTGCTTACTTTTTCCCTTTCTCTGATGGGAACTTTTCTTGTGCGTTCTGGGCTTTTACTTTCTGTTCATAGTTTTGCTGTTGATCCAGCACGGGGGCAAGCAATGCTTGCGCTTTTCTTTTTTTTTACAGGAGCGGCTTTTTTTCTTTTTGCTTTGCGCACCCCTATTTTAAAAACAGAAAGATTTTTTCAACCAATTTCACGTGAAGGGTTTATTGTTTTAAATAATTTGTTACTTACAACAATAACAGCAACAGTATTGATTGGTACGCTTTATCCTTATTTTATTGAGATATTAACTGGGCAAAAAATTTCTGTAGGGGCTGCTTTTTTTAACCTTACCTGTGGACCGCTAATGGTTTTGCTGTTGTTGTTTGTTCCGTTTGGGACAATGATGGCATGGAAACGCGGTGATTTTCTTGCAGTTTTTGAACGGTTATGGTTTGTTTTTGTATTCGTTGGTATCGTCTGTTTTATAATATTCTATGCGGCATCTGTGCGTGATATTTTTGCAGTTTTAGGGATTGGGCTTTCAGCGTTTGTTTTTTTAGGCAGTTTAGCGGATCTATGGGGAAAGAGTGGATATGGCAAGAGAGCTTTTTCAGTACGCGTTAAGAGATTTCTTGGATTGCCATGGTCTACTTTTGGTGCAGCAATAGCACATATGGGATTAGGCGTTACACTATTTGGTATTGTTTGTGTGGCAAGTTTTGGGCAAGAACGTATTTTAATCATGAACATAGGGGATAGGGTGACGATAGCGGATAAAACGCTTCATTTTGATGCAGTGTATGATGGGGTTGGTTCGAATTATTCGACAATGGAGTTTTATTTTAAAATATATGAAAATAAAAACATTGTGGGTCATGTAACAGCCTCAAAGCGATTTTACTCAAGTCAAAATACATCAACAACAGAAGTTGGTCTGAAAAATCATGGCTTATCGCAGCTATATATTGTACCGGGACATATCGATAATCGGGGTCTTGTTGTGCACGTATGGTGGAAGCCTTATGTAATATGTATTTGGTTAGGGGCATTCATGATGGCTATGGGGGGATGTCTTTCTCTTCTGGGGTATTGGTTTCGCATTGGCATGTACAATAGGGTAGTGCTTGCTTTAAATTTTTGGAAAAGACATTGAGATGAAAAAAATTCTTTGGATTGTATTTTTTTTAATTGCAACGTTTCCTTTTCAATTAGCAATAGCAGTAGAGCCGGATGAGATTTTAAAGGATAAGATTCTTGAAGCGCGAGCACGCCATATTTCATCGCATTTACGTTGTCCGGTTTGTCAAAATCAATCAATTGATGATTCAGATGCTGCTTTAGCACGTGATTTACGGCTTTTAATTCGGGAAAGGCTAAAAATGGGCTATAGTAATCAGCAAGTCACTGACTTTCTTGTTGAGCGATATGGTGAATTTATTCTCTTGAAGCCACCATTGAATAAAATAACTTGGTTTTTATGGTTCTCGCCTTTGATCATTATTATCATTGGCATAAGTATCATATTTTTCCACTTCAAACGGAATAATCATGCGTTATGTGAATGAAAAAGAACAGTCAAAAATGTCATTGCATTAAAAAAGATGTTACATAAAAGAAATCAGATCATTTGCAATGAGCATACAATCTTATTGTAATTATATTAGGGAATACTGAAACCTTACAAAACTTTAATAATTTAGACAGAAAACGGTAAGGTCTGGTATTTTATAAGTGGTCGGAATTGGAATAAAGGTATGATTGAATAGGAGCATAGAGTAAATGGTTAAAAAGGCTTTCTTTAAAACATTTGTCGCAGTGAGTTTTTCTGCGATATTGGAAAGTGCACTGTTTTTTAGTGGATGTACATCAAGCTTGTGGATGACAAAGGCTCATGCAAGTTCTGTATTTACTTCGTTAATGCAACAACAGGGATTTGCCGATATTGTTGCTCAAGTGAAACCAGCCGTTGTAGCAGTACAAGTAAAGAGCAATAAAAAGAAAGAAGATAGGTTCTTTAGCAACTTTTTTAGTGGTCCAGGACTTGATCAATTACCAGATCAGCATCCTTTAAAAAGATTTTTTAAAGAGTTTTATGATTTTGATAAACCTAAAAATAAATTTCCGCACCAATCGCAGAGACTCCGTCCTGTTGCTTTTGGATCGGGTTTTTTTATTTCATCTGATGGTTACATTGTGACCAATGATCATGTGATTTCTGATGGAACAAGTTATACTGTTGTTCTTGATGATGGTACAGAATTGAATGCAAAGCTCATTGGGAAAGACCCCAAAACCGATCTTGCCGTACTAAAAGTGAATGATAAAAGAAAATTTTCCTATGTTGATTTTGGTGATGATTCAAAGCTTCGTGTTGGGGATTGGGTTGTTGCCATTGGGAATCCATTTGGTCTTGGTGGAACTGTGACAGCAGGTATTGTTTCTGCACGTGGACGTGATATTGGCACTGGTGTGTACGATGATTTTATTCAGATTGATGCTGCTGTTAATAGAGGAAACTCTGGTGGTCCAACGTTTGATCTTAATGGAAAGGTTGTTGGGGTTAATACAGCAATTTTTTCTCCTTCTGGAGGAAATGTTGGGATTGCTTTTGCTATTCCGGCTGCGACTGTAAAACAGGTTGTACAACAACTTATTGAAAAAGGTTCAGTTCAACGTGGTTGGTTAGGTGTTCAGATTCAGCCGGTAACAAAGGAGATTTCCGATTCAATAGGTTTGAAAGAAGCCAAAGGTGCTTTAGTTACTGATCCGTTAAAAGGACCGGCAGAAAAGGCTGGTATTAAAGCGGGTGATGTAATTATTTCAGTGAATAATGAAAAAATTGCTGATGCGCGTGAGCTGGCGAAACGTATTGCAAATATTAAACCAGGAGAAATGGTAACCATAGGGATTTGGAGATCAGGTAAGGAGGAGAGCATCAAGGTTAAACTCGCTTCAATGTCTGAAGATGAAAGTAAGAAAGAGACTTCAAAATATTCAAATGGACAGAGTGATTTAGATGAAACATTGGAAGATTATGGTCTGATTGTTATGCCTTCTGATGATGGTGTAGGGGTTGTCGTAACGGATGTCGATACCGATTCAGATGCTGCAGATAAAGGGATACGCCCTGGTGATGTCATTGTGACAGTAAATAATAAACCGGTTAAACGAGTCTCTGATATTATTAACACAATCAAAAATGCTCAGCAGTTAGGACGAAAGGCTATACTCTTACAAGTGCGGACAAATGATCAAAATCGTTTTGTTGCTCTTCCAATTTTCAAAAAGTAAGGCTTTAGTTTGTAGGACAAATGTTTATTAAATATTTGTCCTACAACATAATAAAATAATGGAGATACGTTTTATGAAGATACTCGTTATTGAAGATGATCATGAGACGGGGCATTATCTCGAAAAAGCTTTTTTGGAAGTAGGGCATTCCGTTGATGTTGCTTATGATGGGGATACGGGATATGCTTTAGCAACCACGGAAAATTATGACGTTATGGTTGTTGACCGAATGCTTTTACATCGTGATGGTCTTTCTATTATTGCTGAATTGCGCGCTAAAGGCAATGAAACACCGGTTCTTATCCTGTCTGCTTTAGGGCAAGTTAATGATCGTGTAACGGGGCTGCGTGCAGGGGGAGATGATTATTTGACAAAGCCTTATGCTTTTTCTGAACTTCTTGCGCGTGTTGAAGTTTTACAACGGCGGAAAAATCCTAAAGAAGCAGAAACTGTTTACTGTGTAGGTAATCTTGAGCTTGATCGGTTAGCACATACGGTAAAACGGGGTGATAGAAACATTCTATTGCAACCACGAGAGTTTCGTTTACTTGAATATTTGATGCGTTATGCCGGGCAGGTTGTTACACGCACTATGCTTTTGGAAAATGTTTGGAATTACCATTTTGATCCACAAACGAATGTCATTGATGTCCATATCTCCCGTTTGAGAGCCAAAATTGAAAAAGATTTTGATGTTCCCCTTCTTCATACAGTGCGTGGAGCTGGATATATGCTAAAAGTACCAGATAACAAAGCATGAATCGTTTGATTAATATAATGCGCACGACGGCGCTAAGGCTTTCAGCACTTTACATTTTATTGTTTGGATTGGTGGCAACAGGACTTTCTATTTATATGACGGCATTTTCTGCTTCATTGTTAACAGAGCAAACTGAACAGGCTTTACATGAAGAATTAAAGTATATTGAAAATGCTTATAATTATGGGGGATTATCCTTATTAATGCGCACTATTGATTATCGTTCAAGACAACCAGGAGCATTTCTTTATCTTGTCACGGATTCTATGGGGCGTATTTTAGCAGGAAATGTAGCACGTATTGAATTAGGTCTTTTGAATCAGAGTGGTTTTATTTCTACCTCTTTTTTATATTCCCGTTTTGGAGAACATGGCAAAACAAGTGAACATCGCGCTTTGGCGGTTATTGTTGATTTACCTAATGCTATGAAGATTCTTATAGGACGTGATTTGGATGAGCCAGAACGTTTTGCTGTTGTTATTCGCAAAGCTGTGATCATTGCACTTGCTGCAATGGTTGGAGGCGCTTTACTCATATGGTTTTTTGTTGGCAGGAGAGCTTTACAAAGGATTGATCATGTAACGGCTGCATCACAGCGCTTGATGGATGGTGACTTCAGTGGGCGTTTACCTGTCTCTGGAGTAGGGGATGAGTTTGATCGATTGTCAACCAATCTTAATGTTATGTTAGACCGCATTGAAGAGTTAAATATTGGTTTACGTCAAGTATCAGATAATATTGCTCATGACCTGAAAACGCCGTTAACGCGTCTTAGAAATCGTGCTGAAGAAGCGCTTTCAGGAAATAAGACAAAGCTTGAATATCGTCAGGTCCTTGATAGGGTTATTGCAGAATCAGATCAACTTATTTGTACGTTCAATGCAATTTTAATGATTTCACGTATTGAGGCCAGCAGTGCAATTGAGCATCTTGAAATGATGAATATGAAACTGATCCTTGAGGATGCTGTTGAGATTTACGAACCTTTTGCTGAAGAGTCAGGTGTTTTACTTCGGTTGGGGAATATATTTGATAAAGAGCTTAAGTTGAATCGTGAGCTTGTTGCACAATCAATTTTTAATCTTATAGATAATGCCATTAAATATGCCTCTAAAGGTGAAAGGAAAGCGGAGGTTTGCTTATCAATGGAATATCGTGATGAACATTTATTAGTTGTTGTGAGCGATAATGGACCAGGAATAGCAGAGGATAAACGTGAAAAAGTGACAGAACGATTTGTTCGTCTTGAAGAAAGCCGCACACAACCTGGGTTTGGGATTGGTTTAAGTATAGCAAAAGCAGTTATGAAGCTTCACGGGGGTGAATTGTTACTTGAAAATGCAAATCCAGGGCTTAGGGCTATTTTGTTATTTCCTTAAAGATATTTTTCTTCACTTTTCTCTTTTCATACGTAACAACTATTTTAAAAGTATAAAGCAATAGAAAGGAAAGCAAAATGCTTTTCAAGGGAGCGCAGACGAAACAAGCTTTTTTAAAAACACAGCTTCTCCCTTTATGCCCTCTCGATAAAAGTAGTTCCCAATGGTTAAAAGACATGGAAGAACAAGCAAGGAAAGAAGGTTTAGAATCGCTTATTTCCATCATTTCAGAGAGTGGAACGCAGATTGATTTTATCAGTTCGGTTATGACCTTATCTCCTTTTTTGCGTGAGGTTTTAATTGCCAATCCATCATATCTTAGTGCTTTATTAAATGTTGATATAGAAACAAGGCTGAGCGAAATTATAGATGATATTACGGCTATCGATAAGGATGAAACTATAAATGAAACTTCATTGATGGCTGCTTTAAGGCGCAAAAAACGAGAAGCGCATGTTCTCATTGCTTTAGCTGATTTGGGAGGTGTTTTTACTTACGAAGTTTCATGTGCTTGGTTGACACGTTTGGGCGAAGCAGCATTAAGTGTAGCACTACGTTTTCTATTAAGAGAAGCGCATGATCATGGTAAGATCAATTTATTAAGCCGTGAGAATCCAGAAAAAGACTGTGGTTTAATTATTTTAGGGATGGGAAAGTTAGGAGCAGGGGAACTTAATTATTCTTCTGATATTGATCTTATTGTTTTCATTGATGAAACATCACCTCATATTGGTAATCTTTCTGAAAGTGTTGACGTATTTTCTAAAATGGTACGCCGATTAATCCGTATCATTCAAGAACGCACTGCGGAAGGATATGTTTTTCGTCTTGATTTTCGTCTTCGTCCAGATCCAGGATCAACCCCTTTGGCCTTACCAGTAAGGACTGCATTGCGTTATTACGAAGGGCGTGGGCAAAATTGGGAACGAGCAGCCATGATTAAAGCACGTCCAGTTGCTGGTGATAAGAGGGCAGGTTTTAACTTTATCAAAGAGCTTTTTCCCTATGTATGGCGGAAATATTTAGATTACGCTGCTATTGCTGATATTCATTCGATCAAACGTCAAATTCATGCGCATAAAAATTACGGTCAAATTGCAGCT
This sequence comes from Bartonella sp. CL162QHHD, assembly GCF_042195435.1. Classification (NCBI taxonomy): domain Bacteria; kingdom Pseudomonadati; phylum Pseudomonadota; class Alphaproteobacteria; order Hyphomicrobiales; family Bartonellaceae; genus Bartonella; species Bartonella sp. CL162QHHD. The sequence continues at coordinate 33,625 of NZ_JBHIOG010000024.1, read as the reverse complement.
TATGGGCATAATATAAAGTTAGGTCGTGGTGGTATTCGTGAGATTGAGTTTTTTGTTCAGACACAGCAACTCATTGCTGGTGGACGTTTTCCTCAATTACGTGGACGTCAGACAGTTGCAATGTTAGCAGAACTTCACACGCTTGGTTGGATCAGTGAGAAAACGAGAAATAGCCTTATAAAAAGTTATGCTTTTCTTCGAAATGTGGAACATCGTATTCAAATGCTTTTCGATGAACAAACACATCTTCTTCCAAATGATACTGCTCAATTCACAAGTGTTGCCTATTTAATGGGTTATCAAGACAGTAGCAGTTTTATCCGTGATTTATTAAAAACACTTCAGGTTGTTGAAAAACATTATGCAGCACTGTTTGAGAATGAGCAAGAACTTGGTTTAGAAATTGGTAATTTAGTTTTTACCGGTGAAGAAGATGATCCGGAGACATTAATAACGTTAAGCCGTTTAGGCTTCGAAAGAGCAAGTGATATTTGTCGTATTATGCGCACGCTCCATTTTGGTCGTTATAAAGCAACGCAATCAGCCGAAGCACGCGAGAGATTAACGGAATTAACACCAGCTCTTTTGAAAGCTTTTGGTGGGACAAAACGAGCTGATGAGGCGATGTTGCGTTTTGATGGTTTTTTACAGGGCTTACCTTCAGGAATTCAGCTTTTTAGTCTTTTGCAGTCTAATCCCTCTCTTTTGGATATGCTTGTCCTTATTATGGGTGCTGCTCCACGTCTTGCAGAAATTATTACACGCAGATCCCACGTTTTTGATGGAATGTTAGACCCAAATATTCTTTCAGAATTACCAACAAAAACGTATTTAGAAAAACGGCTTGAATATTTTCTTGAAAATGTTCTTTCTTATGAGGAGATTCTTGACCATTTAAGGATTTTTGCAGATGAACAACGTTTTTTGATTGGTATTCGAATTTTGAATGGTGCAATTACAGGAGAAAGAGCGGGTTTTGCTTTTACTGCACTTGCTGATCTTATGATTACAAAAACATTTGCTACCGTTCAAGAGGAATTTTCTCGTCTTCATGGTCGTATTAAAGGGGGGCGTGTTGGCATATTGGGTATGGGGAAACTTGGAAGTCGTGAATTAACAGCAGATTCCGATGTTGACCTCGTTTTGCTTTATGAACATGATGATGATGCAGAAATATCTGATGGAGAAAAGCCTCTTTATATTTCTCAATATTATACGCGTTTAGCACAGCGCCTCGTTTCTGCTTTATCCACTCTTACAAGCCAAGGTGTTCTTTATGTCGTTGATTTAAGGTTACGGCCGTTAGGCAATAAAGGACCTATTGCTGTTTCTTTTCCATTTTTTAAAAAGTATTATCGCCAAGAAGCATGGATATGGGAATATCTTGCTTTAACAAGGGCTCGAGGCATTGCAGGAGATCCTGATTTTTTACAAAAGCTAGAAAATGAAGTGTGTGCAATTATTGCTATTTCTCGTGATAAGAAGGAAGTTGCAAAAGAAGTGTGTGAAATGCGTTCCTTGATTGCAAAAGAAAAGCCGCCAAAAAATCAATGGGATTTAAAAACGATGTCTGGTGGCATTATGGATTTGGAGTTTATTGCTCAATTTTCTCTTATTACGCATGTCATTGAGTTTCAAATTGGAGCGACGACAGCGGATATTTTAGATCACTTACCAAACAGTTTTCTTAATCAGTCATGTATTGCTGATTTACATTATGCCTATCGTCTTTATACAAATTTGAGTCAAATTATACGGCTTTGCTTAAATGATTCTCTTGATCCCAATGACATGCCACCTGGATTAAGTGACCTTTTGTTAAATAGTGTTGGGGAACCTGATTTGCTTCGTGTTGAAAAATTAATTGCAGAAACTGGGCAATTGGTCTGTTCAGTTTTTACAAAAATCATGAAACATTAAAATAATTCTATAAGAATAATAAAAATTATTAATTCCATTTTTATATTAATTTTTGTCTTTTATTTCATTACACGCTTGAGAGGGTTAGAGTGAAGTTCTCTAGTGGTTTTTCAAGTGTGATGAAAAAATTTCTCTGTTAAATGTGCTATTCTAGGTATTATTCTTTATACAAAAAGCGATGAGTGACTAGTTTAGTGAATGATATGCTTTATGAGCCTTATCTCATTCTTTTCAAAAAATTGATATTATAATTATTTATATAATTCTGGATAATAATGATCAATATGAAGCTATAAAAGCTACTATAGATTAATAGTTTTAGGAAATTATAAATAAGATTTTAATTTTTCAACTGTGTCATTTTTGCTATAGATTTTTTGAAAAAAGTGTGAAACGATTTATTATTATTTATGTATCACATTAGCTTTTAGGGGAGCAATTATGATTACAAAGTATTTAGCCTCAACATCTATATTTTCTTTAATTTCAATTTCTGTAGTACAGGCGTCGGATATCGCTATTCCTGAACAGCCTGTTCCTGTTATTGCAGCGCCTGCTTTTTCTTGGACAGGATTTTATCTTGGAGGACAGATTGGTAACTTTTCAGGTAAAACAACTGCAAGTTATTTAAAAGATGAGACAAGGATATGGAATCCAATTGGAAAGGAGAATTTACCTAAACTTTCTGGTTTTATAGGGGGAGTTTATGCAGGTTCCAATATTGATATCGATAATAGTTTTATTATAGGTATTGATACGGATATTATGTGGTCTGGTAAAAAGGATTCTAAAGATGTCGATCTACCGGAAAAAAGTCCAACTGAAGAAAAACCACAACCTACAGAAGAAAAAAGTCTAACAAGAGATTTGCATGAGAATGATTCAACAAGGCGTATTAAAGCTGTACGTCATACCTTAAAACAAAAATGGGCTGGTGCTACACGGGTGAGAGTTGGTTTTGCGATTGAGCGTATGATGCCTTATATTTCCGGAGGGGTTGCTTATACGCAGCTTCAGAATATTTTTGGGTTAGTTACTGATAGCAAAAATGGAGAAGTTGATTTTTCTGATTGGTTGCATGATGAAAAAAAGACCATGATTGGTTACACCCTTGGAGGTGGTATTGATTTTGCAATGACTGATAATGTTATTGTGCGTGCAGAATATCGTTATTCAGATTTTGGCAAAAAAAAGTTCATACAGGATAAATTTGAAATGGGCTACAAAACAAATGATTTCCGTGTGGGTGTAGCTTATAAATTTTAATTTTTTGCAGAATTAAACAATTCAAAAGTCTCATTTTCGAATGAGGCTTTTATTTTTCAGATATGCGCTGGAAAATATTCTTCACTCAAAAGAGCTACTATTTTATTCGAACAATACGTTGATTTATAAATATAATTTACTTTTTGTCATGTTGAGTGAGAGATCCAAGGATCATAAGATTTTCTCATTTTAAACCTATACCATGTTGACCAATCAAAACCGCGTCTTTTGTACGTCAAAAGGAGGGAGAGCAGTGAGATAAACAACATTAAAGAAAGAATAAAAATGCCTCTTATGAATCATCTTAAGTGCCAAAAGCTGTCGCTACATTGGGGATTGGCAAAGTGTGAGATTTGATACTAGCTTGCTTTTCCATAAACGTAAAGATGGTGATGCTAAATGGACTTATCATTACATCATTCATAGGTGCCGTCGGGAAATGAGTTTGGGTGCTGTAAAAGATGCTTTTTTAAACCAACACATGAATTGGCAACTTAATGGCGTTTTGTTTTATTTGAAAGACCTCTGATACAATCGACTTTTCTGTTTTGCGTTATCGTAAAATATTTTATTTAATAACAAAAAGATCGCAAAAAATTCTAAAGCACATAAAATTACATCCGCAATATAACTCAATAATAATAAAAATTCATATTATAATTTTTATTATTAGATATTTTATGTGATATTATAAATAATAATTTATAATAATAAAATAATTATAAAGAGTATTATAAAGTTATTTATAGGAAAAAATAGATAGTAAATTAGGAATTTATCGAGACATAAAAAACATTATTACCTATATCTGTTATCGAAATATAATCTATTATTTTTTTTAAATATACGATAATAAATGTCGAGTGAAATAGTAAGGGATTATTTCAAATCTATTTACGATAAATCAATCAACATTATTTGTTTATAAATCACAAATAGGTTGGGTTATTGAAATTATATACTTTAGTTATTATTTGGCTTTTTTAGTCATCTATTTTCAGGTATAGAAGCTGAATGAGCTTCTCTATTATTCTATAAAATATCATCATTGTAATATTATAAGGATTTTACGCATTAGATGCTTTTGGAGGAGTGTATGATGAAATTTAAAGCAGGGTTTATGTGTAGAGCTTTGTGAAGTAAATCACATGCGCAATTAGCAGCTGGAACCCATGCGACAAGAATCCGGATTATTTATAAATCAGATGGGGTAGAATTTTCGTCCTTTAGGGCGGGAAGGAAGAAAACCAATAAGTTTGTAAAAAGCTCGTTACATAAGTGGGGCAGCAGATGGAATTCTCTGAGAAAAATTGATCTATTAACAGAGAAGGTGAAACTTTGTCTTTTAAGGAGAAAAAGGGAAATAAGAATTATGATTTCCAAAGGGATGTGAAATAAAAATATTTTCGTTTTTGGTTGTTTTGGCAACTATGAAGGTGTTTAAAGATTAATTGTTTCAGTACATGCAATCTCGTTTTTGGGGTTTATAATGCTATAACGTTGTAATTGGCAATGCCATTGATTTTGTAAGCGTTCAATGGAAAATAAATTAAAGCCTGCGGGTGGTTTTTTATCACCAAAAGCTTGTGATGCGGAAGGAACACCAACAATAGGAATTTTTTTAATTGGTCCTTCAATGTAATTCAATGTGGGTAAATGAGTATGTCCGTGAAGAATAAGTTCACAACCGTGATATTTGATAACGTTTAGAAAACGTTTTATATCCCGTAGTTTTTTATGCCAAGACGTTGCATTGGGAAAGGGGGGATGGTGAATCATGACGACACGAAAAAGGTTGCGCTGTGCTGCTTCTTTTAAAAAGAGCGGTAAAGTTTGCGCTTGCATTTTACCAAAATAACCAGAAGCTTGAAAAGGCAGTGTCGCAATGGCTGAAGAAGCTGCTATGATGGCAACATCTTTGCGAATGCGCATATAAGGAAAGACGCTTTTTTGAGGGATGTCACCTGTAATCCAAGGTTTAAAGAGAGTGCATGCTTTTTGGAAAGCGCCGCGGACATAGGCATCGTGATTTCCAAATGTCAAAGAAATATCTTGAGGTTGTCCTAAGTTAAGTAGCCAACGACGTGCTTGTTCAAATTCCTTATCGAGAGCAAGATTTACAAGATCACCAGAGATCACAAGGTGATCAGGTTTTGTTTTGTTCAAGGCATCTATTAAAGTTTCTAGGACGTCTGTTGCCATCTGACTCTTACGTTTTTTTTGCCAATTCAGATAACCGGTAAGACGTTTCCCAGAAAGTTCGAAGAGGGAAGGTTGCGGGAGAGGTGAAAGATGTACATCCGATATATGGGCAAGATAAAACATAAAAGCTCGTAGAGTATTAAAAACGATTTAAAAAATAAACATAAGATAAGTTAGTGCTTAAAGGCAAGAAAGATTGTAAAATAAAAATTAGCTTGCAAAAAAGAACGCCTCAAGCGGAATGTTCCAAATAGAATATCCCCAATAGAATATCATTGTGTTGTACATTCACATATTTGTAAAAAAAACATTTCTCAATGCGTTTGAGCTAATTTCACGACCGGTATTCGATGCTATATATAATAGAAAGCTTCTGTGAAGTATATAGGGCTTACTGTACACTACCATCTCTACGCTTATACAAGGTGCAAATAAAAAACATCATACTATTTTCCTCCAATTTTATGAAAATCCTTGCTTTAAGAGGATTCATAAGAGGTATTTCATTCTTTTCTTCGATGGTTTCTATCCATACTGCATCTCTTCTAATAATACGCAAGAGAATGTTTTTTATTTTTTTAATATGAGGATATTTGAAATAAGGAGAATTATACTGTATTTTTAGTTATAAATCAATACGTTATCTAATTATAAAAGACAAGTAAATACGTAAAAAGATAAGCTGAATTTTAAAACTATTATACGAAATCTCAAACCTTTTAACGTCCTTCATAATACCACATGCTGCTCAACAGTAAAAGGCAAGCAAGCAATGCAAAAAAACCAGAAAATATCGAAAAATAAAAGGTATTGATTAAACGGGTTTCTGTTGCTTCTTTCAGAACAATTGAATGTGCTGGGGAAGAGGACGGACTTGTTTTTGATTGAATCAGTTTGAATGGAGGAAGATGAATGTTTTCTTTTCCCTCAGGGTGTAAACGTCCGATGTAGCCGCCTGTGTGCTTAATAATGGGGGCTAGTTTTTCTTGTGTTGAAGTCAAGTCAAACAACTCAAGATTATCGAGCATCCCTACAGAAGAAAGTATTGTTAAATCGCCATTTTTAATGGTAAAAATTCCTGTCTCATCAGTGGTCACAGTTGCAGTAAAAAGGCCTTCTTGCTCTTTGGTCAGAGTAATATTTTCTTTTTTTCCAGAGGGAAAGATTATTTCAGCGGGTTCTGGATGGTCTTTTAGAGTTTGGCGGCGAATTGTTAAATGATGATGGCTGCTGGTCGCACTTAATTTTTCTTCTTCAAGTTCTGGTTCTTTCATGAGCCAATGAGCAATTCGTCGATAAAGAGCAGCATAAGGACCGCCGCCTTCGAAACCTCGAGCCCAAAGCCAACTTTCATCAGAAAGCAACATGCCTACACGTCCTTTATCAACATGAGAGAGAAGTAAAAGTGGTTGCTCATCGGCTCCTTTCATGAGGGCGATTCCGTTATTTATGTTTTGAATAGCAATTTGTCTCAACCATTGCCCCCATTGAGAAGCTGGAAGGTTAAGTGTTGCAAGACCTCTTGTGACAGGATGGCGCTCACCTTCTTTGGTTAATGTGGGGCGAAAAGGTTTTTCAATAATAGTTCCATTAGGTAATGCCGGTAAAATGCTTATTAAAGGTGTTTTCGCAAGTGAGTTTTTTTTGGCAAATTCAGGTCCTGTTACCATCAACAATGCCCCCCCCTTTTGTACATATTGGGCGATATAATCATAATAGATTAAGGGGAGAACAGTAGAGTGCTGGTAGCCATCAAGGATGATGAGATCAAAGTTATTAATTTCTTCAACAAAGAGTTTTCTTGTGGGAAAGACCACTAAGGATAATTGGCTTGAGGGCGTATTATCTGCTTTGGTGGGAGGACGCAAAATAGTAAAGTGAACAAGATCAATATTGGAGTCACCTTTCAAAAGGTCTCGCCATGTCCGTTCTCCATTATAAGGAGCACCTGAAATAAGAAGAACGCGTAAATTTTCTCTGATTCCTTCAATAATTGTTATGGCGCGGTTGTTTTCAAAGCTTAGTTCACCTTTGTGTGGATCGGTTATAACTTGGATAATATTTTTTTCAGCATGAGGAAGGGTAATTTCAGTTTGAAAAATCACGCCAGGAGTCACAGAATAATGGCCAATGTCTTGTCCATTGACGCTTAATGTAATATTTGCTTTCTGTGGTATTGTTTTTTTGGTGGGGCCTTTATCTTCTACCAAAATGGAGAGCGTTTGTGGTTTGTTGACAAGGGCAAATCGTGGAGGAGAGATAAACTTAATTTGGCGATCAAATTCATCTGAGTGCCCTGTAATCAGGGCATTGAGAGGGGCTTCATGATGAAGGTCTGATAGGTCAGGAATGTCATGCACTTGTCCATCGGTGATAAAAATGGTTCCTGCATAACGAGAGAGCGGTACATCAGATACTGCTTGTGTTAAAGCCTCAAACAAATTCGTTGAGGGCGCATACTGATTATCAGCAAGTTTTCCAGCTTCAATAAAGCGTGGTTCAAATTGTGGATAATGCGCCAATGCTTGAGTTAATTGCGCGCGCGCTTCATCACTGTCGTTTGTACGTGTTCCAAATGTTTGGCTTTTGCTGCGGTCAATAACAATTCCCACTGTGCTTTTCAGTGGTTCGCGCTGTTCTTTTATGATCATTGGATTGAGCAAAGCAAGGATGAGGGCGCTTAATGCCATCAGACGAAATAAAGAACCTTGCCGTTGCGTAACAAGACCAACAACGACAAAAAGAATCGATATTCCACTTAAGAACAGAATCCAAATGAGTGGTAAAAAAGGCTGAAAAGTGAAAAATGATATCATTGCCTTCTTTCTCTTTTAAAGCGTTCCAAGAGTGCTGGAACATGAACTTGATCCGCTTTATAGTTTCCTGTAAGAACATAAAGGACAATATTTAAACCTGCACGAAATGCCCATAGACGTTGCATGGGATCATTGGGAACAAGGGGATATTTCCATGTCCCTTTTTCATCGAGTGCCCAAGCACCGGCAAAGTTATTGGCAGTAATGAGAAGAGAACTTACATTATCGCCGCTGGCAAGAGAATTTTTATTTTTTTTGTTTGTTGAGGAGGATTCAATCCATAAAGGTGAACCACGGTAGAGACCTGGAAAATCTGGCATAATATAAAAAGAACGTGCAACAACATGATCTGTTGATGCTGGCTCAATGGATGGAATATTTAACTCTTTTAAGATATCTCGTAATCTTTGCGTTTCTGGAGTGGCATCTCCTTCAAGATTAAGATTACTCTTTATCTGATCGCGCGTGTCAAATAAAATTGTTCCCCCATGTTTCATAAAGTTATTTATTTTTTCAAGGCTTTTGGGGGTTGGTATAGGACTTTTAACATCAATTGGCCAGTAAATAAGAGGATAAAAAGAGAGTTCATCTTTATCGAGATCAAGTGCTGTAACAGAGCCGAGGGTAAGCATTGTGCGCTCTGCGATAAATTGACTTAACGCTTCTAGACCACTTTTACTCGTTGTATCAATTTCATGATTATTGGTTATAACATAGGCAAGATGTGTTGCGCCGGCAGCTTGTACACTATCATGATGGTTTTCTTTCGTTTGTGCATGAAGAGTTGGATCATATGAAAACAAGGCAATAAGACTTATAAAGGGGAGGAGAAACATATTACGCCGTTTCATGAAAGAAAAAATATCTCCCATCCATAAAATGAGAAAATTGTCAAAGGCGAATAATAAGATGGCTAATCCTAAAAGTGGACCAATAAGATTTTTTTCTTTTGTATCGTAAGATAAAGGGCTTTTATTAAGAGAAGTTGGCAATGATGATTGTTTCATCAAGTGCGACGAATGAGTTAAGAGATTGAGTGCATAAAAATTGTTTTTGACACCATAAAGTCCTGGGGGAGTATGGTAGGAAGGATGGGGTGGATTTTGAGAGTCAAAGATCAAAGGAACAACATCAGAGGGTGGTACTTGTAATTGTCCGTCAACGGCTATAGTTCGCCAAGGGCTTTGTACCACGGTTCTTTTTTCTCTGTGTGTTAGGTTTGTGTTTTCGTTAGAACCTAATGTGATTAATTTTTGCAGCATTTGTGCAAAAAAGCCAGAAAGAGGAAGATTAGACCATGTTGGGTCAGGAGCAACATGAATAAGAATGAGGGTTCCTTTACCACGTTTTGCTGCGGTAATAAGAGGAGTTCCATCCGAAAGGCTAAGCCACGTTTTTTCAAAAAGATCTGGGGTTGGTTCTGCGAGGATTTGGCGCGAGACAGTGACATCTTTTGGAAAAGGAAGATCAAAGAAAAAGCTATTTTTTGCAAAAGGGGCAAGCTTTTGTGGTTTTGTCCAAGACATAATACTTCCAAGGGAACGTTGACCTGGGCGTAGTGGTATCGGAAGAAGGTTATCGTAATGTTCTGCACTACTGAGTTTTTCTCCTGCAAAGCGGATGAGTGTTCCCCCTTTATTCACAAAATCAGAAAGTTTTTTTTCTGCTTTTGGGGGTATGTTAACAATGTCACCCATAATCAAAACAGATGGATTTTGTTTAAGCAAATGATCAATATCCGTTGAAAGTTCTCTTCCACCGGCTGTTATAAGCTGTGTATGACCTTGTAAGGCTTTGATAATGTAATAAAATGGAGCAAGTAAAGGCTGTGCCATTTCATTGGTATCTGGTGAGAGAAGAGCAACACGGCTTATCCTGTTATGGCTGTCTACCAAGAAGGTTGCAGCAGCATGGTTTTGATTGTTTATTTTTATCCAAGCGATATCATTGCGTAGTTCAAGTGGTACATTAAAAGGAACAAGTGCTGTTGTTTCTCCTTCAGAGAAATTGTTCGTAAATTGACCGAGAAGTTGATTATTTGAATCGTAGAGGCTGAGTATAGCGGGAGTGTTGCTGTGTGTTGTTGAGCGGATAATACGCGCGCCCATGTTTCCATTGTTATTTTCTATGGATGTTATGCCGGTTAAATCGGAAATATCAGTCAAATACCACAAGAAGTTTCTAGGTTTTAATTCTTCAAGATGAGCAAAAGCTTGCTCATCTTCATTTGTTCGTAATCCATCACTTAAATAAGCAATATCAAGAGGTTTTCCTTTGGTTATTTCGCTGAGTTTTTTGAAGGCATGCACACGGTTGACAGGCCAAGGACGCGGTTGCAAATGCATTAAATGCTGTTTTATAATCTTGGCTGGTTGGGGCTCTATATTGGAGATATCATTTTCAGCCGTTGCAACAAGATAAATATTTTTTTGCTGTTTTTCTGCCTGTACAAGAAGCATTTCAGTGATAGAGATGCGCTTTTTCCATTCTTTTACAGAAGCCCAACCATTATCAATAATGAGTGCAAGGGGTTGAGATCCAGAAAAGCTGATTGGTTTTTGATTCCAAGTGGGGCGTGCTAGAGCTATGATAACAAGTGCCGCTATGGTTAAACGCAACAAGAGCAACCACCAAGGTGTATGTTTTGCTGTTTCTTGTTGATGAGTTGGTTTGGGTAAGAAGCGAAAAGGGGGAAAAAGCTCTTTGCGCGGAGATGGAGGAGTTATCCGCAACAGCCACCAAATGACCGGTAGGAACAAAAGCCCTAGTAACAGAAAGGGAGCAGCAAAACTCAAAGTGCCCTCCTTTTTTGCAATGGAGAGTCGCTCATTGTATTTGCAAGATGAAAAATGGTCTCTGTTAAAGGTTGATCCGTTGTACTAACGTGATAAGACCATCCTTGGCGTGCGCAAAAATTTACCAATTCTTGTCGCCTTGCGTGATATAGTTTACAATAGCTCTTACGAAGATCTTCTGCTTTAGTGGAAACATGTTTCTCTTTCGTTTCAGGATCCAAAAATTCTGTGTGACCTGTGTAGGGAAAGCTTTCTTCTGCGGGATCAGAAATTTCAATTAAATGAGCTGTCACCTGTTTTGTAGTTAAAACGGTTAAATGTTGGATGATTTTTTCAGGATAGTCGAGAAAATCACTCATTATAACGACATGTGAAAAGCGTGTAATCGTTGAAAAATCCGGAAATGAATTTTCATCTGAATGATTTTCTAAAGCAAAGGCTATTCGTTCTACGACATTGGATGTCATTGTGGGGGACATTAAGTTGGGAATAGCAATATGTTCGCCACTGCGTGCAAGAAGGGATGCCAAGGTAAGGGTAAGAATAATGGCATGATTACCTTTAGAGATTTTAGAAAAGTGCGAACAGTAATGCATTGATGCGCTCTGATCAGGACAAAGCCAAACGGTTTGTGTCATTTGCCATTCGTTTTCGCGCAGATACGTATTTTCATCACGCGCTGAGCGACGCCAATCAATGCGGGTAATGGATTCTCCTTCCATATAGGGACGAAATTGCCAAAAGTTTTCCCCATTACCGCTTTTACGTTGTCTGTGCCATCCGGTTATCAGTGTATTAGCGATATGACGCGCTTGCAAAAGGAAATATGGCATTTTGCCAGTATCCTTATGCAGTTCATTTGCCAGCGACAATGGAGGCTTTTGTAAAACTTTTTTGCCAAGTGCCATTCAAAGAGCATCTTTCACAAGGTTATTGATAATATCTTTTACGGTTATATCTTCAGCACGGGCAGAAAAATTAAGAGCCATGCGGTGTTGTAATACGGGATAGGCTAATGCTTCAACATCATCAAGTGAAGGGGCTAAGCGTCCATAATAAAGAGCACGGGCGCGAACACAAAGTGAAAGGGCTTGTGATGCCCGTGGACCAGGTCCCCAAGAAACATAAGTATTAGCAAGGCTATTGTCTTTATGAGGGCGAGATGAGCGGACAATTTTTAAAATAGCTTCAATCACATTTTCTGAAAGAGGCATTTTGCGAACGATATTTTGAATTTTTTGCAATTTTTTGCCGGATAAAATTGGTTTTGCATTTGTTTTTTTTTCTTTTGTTGTTTCTAAAATAATCCGTCGCTCTGTTGTGAGGTCAGGATAGTCAATATCGATTTGCATCAAAAAGCGATCCAGTTGTGCTTCAGGAAGTGGATATGTCCCTTCTTGTTCGAGAGGGTTTTGCGTTGCAAGAACATGAAAAGGTTGTGGCAAATCATAACGGGTACCTGCAACAGTGACATGATATTCTTGCATAGCTTGTAAAAGGGCTGACTGTGTCCGTGGGGAAGCACGATTGATTTCATCGGCCATGAGAAGTTGCGTAAAAATAGGACCTTGAATGTATCGAAAAGAACGTTTACCGTCTTTATCGGAATCCATAATTTCAGAACCAATAATATCCGATGGCATTAAGTCAGGAGTGAATTGGATGCGTTTTTCATCAAGTCCTAAGACTGTTCCCAATGTTTCAACAAGACGTGTTTTTGCAAGTCCTGGAGCACCGACAAGAAGGGCGTGACCACCAGCAAAAATAGCGATTAAAGCATATTCGATTACCTGATTTTGCCCAAAAATAACTTTGTCAATTTCTTGTTGTAAAATATCCAATTCTTTGTGTGCCGTATCAATATCATCAATAATGACTTGAGCCTCATGATTGATATTGACCTTTTTTATAAAATTGGATGATGGATCATGTTGACTCATATTTCTTCCTTAAGGCGTTTGTCGCAAAAATGGTAATTTTCTTTGCATGATAATGAATATCTTATTGTTTGTAACAGAAAATGAGAAGAAATGAAGTATCATATGCCATTTTTTTCATATTCGTATATAAGAAGAGAAAAGTTTCTTTGGACGGAATAGACGTGTTTTATAAGTGATGTCTTAAAAATTTTGTTTTATGAAGAGAGTTCTTTAAAGCAGTGAAGACAACTTTTTTGAAAGGTTAAAGGGTGAATATAAGACAGAACTTCAAACAGGTTGCGTGGTTACAACAAAGTGATATTCAAACACTTCTTCGTGTTTTGTCTGAGGAGGGGGAAGAGGCGCGTATTGTAGGGGGAGCAGTGCGCAATCAACTGCTAGGGCAGCCTATTAGTGATATTGATATTGCAACAACCTGTTTGCCGCAACAGGTTATTGCACGTGTAGAAGAAGCAGGATTTAAAGCTATTCCTACAGGGATTGCTTTTGGTACAATAACAGTAATTGCTCATTCATGTTCTTATGAGGTTACAACGCTTCGCTGCGATATTGAAACAGATGGTCGTCATGCAAAAGTGGCATTTGGTCGTGATTGGAAAAAAGATGCTGAACGGCGGGATTTTACGATAAATGCACTTTATTGTGATGCTGCTGGAAACCTTTATGATGATGTGGGAGGTTTGAGTGATATTGCTAGCCGAACAGTTCGTTTTATTGGGGTTGCAGAAGATCGTATTTGCGAAGATTATTTGCGTATTTTACGGTTTTTTCGCTTTTTTGCTTGGTATGGAGCAGGGCGACCTGATGTGCAAGGATTGAAGGCATGTGTTCGTTTAAAACACGGTTTAAAAAAACTTTCTTCTGAACGTATTTGGGCAGAAATGAAAAAGCTTCTTGCGGCGTTTGATCCAACGCGTGCTCTTTTATGGATGCGACAAAGCAGAGTTTTGGCACTCATTTTTCCTGAAACAGAACGATGGGGCATTGATGCAATTCACGCATTGGTGAAGACAGAACAGACTCTTGGTTGGAAAGTTGATCCATTATTACGGCTAGAAAGCCTTCTTCCTCCTGACCCCATACGTCTTCATGAAATGGCACAGCGCTTGCATTTTTCCCATAAAGAAAGAACGCGATTAAAAGAATGGGCAGAGTTAGAAATAATAAACCAAAACTGTTCTGATCATTTTGTGCAAAAACTGATTTATTTTCATGGACGACAGCCAGTTTTAGATCAATTATCGTTGTCTGTCGCTGCATCACATCTTGATCATCTGGAAAAAAGTGATGCTTTGCAAAAAGCAGAGGGTTATGTCAAGCTTCATCAACTTGCCAAAAAATGGCAGATTCCAACTTTTCCTATTAATGGTAACGATTTAATAAAGAAAGGTTTTACGAAAGGTGTACTTTTAGGAAAAAAGCTTAAAGAGCTAGAAATGATATGGGTTGAAAGCGGATTTTTAATGGATCGTCATGTATTATTAGAAAAAATTGATTTATAATATATCTGTTTACAAACCCACTGTTGTTTATATTTTTTAAGTCAACATATTAATTTATAATAGTAATTTTTCATGTGAAACAAGAGCTCCAAATATTGTAAGGTTATTTCAAACCTGTTCATATTACATCAATCAAAATTATTGCCTTAGATGTCACAAGTGAGGAAAAATGATTACAGAGAGGAAAAATGTCTCTTATGAACCATCTCAAAGATAAGGATTCTCGAAAATGAGAACGAATAAAGAGAATAGTGATAGCTGTTTGTACTTTGTATGAGCATGAAGAGGGGGATGTCTAATGGATTTTTACTAGGAGGAGTATTTAATCATTTATAGGTGGTGATATGAAATGGATATGATGGGCACTAAGAAATGTTTATTTTATCAGCACTTAATTGTTGGAAAATGATAGGCATTATACGCTCTAACTGTTTTTTATATATTGTATATTGTTTTTCGTAATAATTTATGTTTTTTTACAGGAATTCTGTAAGTTATTCCAAAAGTATTATTGAAACGTATGCGCTTTTAATTACTTATTATACGCTATAAAAAATATTTTTTAATTATTTAAAACCATATTTTATGTATTTTTATCGTTCTATTAAAAATTTTAGTGGAATTGCTGTGTTTTATAGATTACAGGTTCTTTCATGATAACCAATTTGGCGTAATGCTTCTCCTGTTGTTATGGCTACGCTCATGGCGAGATTTAGAGAGCGTGCCTGTGGTTGCATGGGAATTTTCAATGTGTAATCGGCCGCTTCATGAACATAATCGGGAACGCCAGCTGTTTCACGACCAAAAAGTAAAACATCATTTCTTTGATAGCATATCTGCGTATAGCATGTTTTTGCTTTTGTACTTAAAAGCAACAGGCGGCGGTTTAAGTGTTTCATGGAGCTTATAAAATGTTGCCAATCAATGTGTCGTTCTAAGGAAGCATATTCGAGATAATCCAATCCTGCGCGTTTGAGATTACGATCCGACAGATTAAAGCCTGCAGGTTCAATAATGTGCACATGTAAACCAAAGCAAGCGCTAAGACGTAAAATCGTTCCAGTATTACCAGCAATATCAGGTTGGAAAAGAGCTATATGAAGTGTCATGTTCTCTGTAATATGATTTTTCTTTCGACTTTGTAAAGAAGCACCACAATTTATTCGAAAAATATGCTTTGAGAAATACATGTTTTTACGGTTAATTTTTATTCCCTTTAAATTTCAGGGAAAACGTTATGTATACAGGTCTGTTTGGGATAAGAGAGAAGCTCCCTATTAGAGACTTCCTTTTATTGAGCGATCCATGAAATGGATTGGCTCATTATGTTGAAAAGTGGGGTATTTAATGAGGTTAGATCATCCATTTTAATTAAAATCAACAAAATATGCTTTTTATGCAAAAACAGAAGCAAAAAAAATACTCATGCAACCAGTTGGAATTGAGGAAGGGAGAGATGCTGTAAATGTGTTAAAGAAATAACCGATAAGCTCAACTTATTTACTGAGATATGGTCATAACAAGACAATGTTTCTTTCTTTAGAAGTGTTTATTTACATGCTATCTCTGATTTTCACGGGTGGGGGAGTAATTTTGATTGATTAATATGAATAGGTTTGAAATGAAAGAAACTTACGGTGTTTCAGGATTTCATTCACTCTGTAAAACGATGAATTATCATTATAAAACAGTTTTTGTATAAACCATACAAATGGCGGAGTTTTTTACGGGGATGTTTTCATGGTTGAGGTAACTGAATGATCAAGCATTGTACAATGGGAGAGGGTATGGTAAAAGAATGTTTTAGCAAAGTGTCTCTTTAAGTTAAGTCCATGGGTGAGCAAACGAGGCGGGATTTTCTGTTTTTGGTAACAGCTGTTGCAGGAGCAGTTGGAATGGGAGCGGTTGCGTGGCCTTTTATCCGTCAGTTGCGTCCAGATGAAGCTGTTTTGGCATCTTCCTCTGTTGAGGTTGATCTTTCTGGTATTGAAGAGGGGATGTCGGTAACGGTAAAGTGGCGAGGACAGCCTGTTGTTATTCGAAATCGTACGGCAAAAGAAATTGCTGATGCGCGCGCTACTGAATTGAGACTTCTAAAAGATCGTCAAGCGCGCAATCCTAATCTTGAAGGTGAAAAAGAAGCAACAGATTTTGCGCGTTCAGCAGGTAAAGGACGTGAAAATTGGCTGATTGTTATTAATCTTTGTACGCATCTAGGCTGTGTAACACTTGGGCAATCGGGTAAATTTGGAGGATGGTTGTGTCCCTGTCATGGGTCTGTTTATGATACCGCTGGAAGAGTGCGGTCAGGCCCAGCTAACTATAATTTGACTATTCCACCTTACCAATTTCTTTCTGATACTTTGCTCAAAATAGGATAAAGTCATGATAAGGTTTCCTCCTTATTGTCCTAAAAATGCTCTTGCCCGTTGGTTTGATAAGCGTTTTCCTCTTCCTCGTTTTTTTTATAATGCATTTGTGATTTTTCCTGTTCCGCGTAATCTTAATTACTTTTACACATTTGGCGGTATTTTAACCATTATGCTTTTATCACAGCTCTTGACTGGTATTGTCTTGGCTATGCATTATGTTCCGGATATTCATTTGGCTTTTGAAACCAGTGAACGATTTCGGCGTGAAGGGCAGTTTGGTTGGCTTTTTCGTCCATGGCATTGTGTAGGCTCTTCGTTTTTTTTTATTGCTGTTTATATCCATTTGGCACGTGGACTTTATTATGGTTCTTATAAAAACATGCGAGAAATGGTATGGGTTACAGGTATTTTTATTTATATCATCATGATGGCAATAGCATTTTTTGGTTATGTGCTTGTTTGGGGGATGATGTCTATTTCAGCGGCTTCAGTGATTGCAGGGCTTTTTAAAACGATACCTTTGGTGGGGACATGGTTGCATGAGACACTTCTGGGTGGTTATGTCGTAGGACAACCAACGTTGAATCGTTTTTATGTTTTCCATTATGTTTTATCATTTATTTTGCTTCTTTTTGTGGGGCTGCATATTTGGGCAATCCATTGTGTTGGGCAAGGTAATCCAACGGGTCTTGCTATACAATCAGATAAGGAAACAGTTCCATTTTCGCCTTATGCGCTTATCAAAGATATTTTTGCTATTACTGTTTTTCTGATCTTCTTTGCCTGGTTTTTGTTTTATATGCCCGATTATATGGGGCAGGCTGAAAATTATAGTGTGGCAGATCCTTTAAAGGTACCTCTTCGTGTGGTTCCAGAATGGTATTTTTTGCCTTTTTATGCGATGCTTCGTGCTATAACTTTTGATATTGGTATTTTCCCTTCAACTTTTGTGGGCTTTGTTTTATTCGTCAGTTCGATTTGCATTTTAATTTTTGTGCCATGGTTAGACCGTTCTAAAATATGTTCAGCAAGATATCGACCTGTTTATAAAATTTTCTTTTGGGCGTTGGTTATTGATGTCGTTTTTCTTGGTTGGTTGGGGTCAAGAGAAATAAGTGATAAAATTCTTTTATGGACACAATTGGCTACTGTTTATTATTTTATATTTTTTTTGGTTATTTTGCCGATTTTGCCAGCGTTTGAAAAAAATTGTTCTCTTCCTTCTTCAATTATGCAAGATTTAAAACAGAAAAAGAGACTATGGTAAATGTTTTTGTCGGACTGATTTTTATTGTTGCTATGAGCTTTTCTGCTCAGAGTTTAGCGAGTGATGACTCTGATCAGGAAGAGGGATTTATTTCTTTTCCTTTACAAGTTCCTAAAAAACAAGAATGGAGTTTTTCAGGTCCATTTGGGCTTTATGATAAGGCGCAATTGAGGCGCGGATTAAAGGTTTATAAACAAGTTTGTTCCAGCTGCCATGGGCTAAAATATGTGGCTTTTCGCAATTTAAAAGCTCTAGGGTATGATCAAGAACAGATTAAAGCTTTGGCGGGGCAATATGAAGTGCGCGATGGCCCGAATCGAGAAGGAAAATTTTTTAAACGTGCTGGGGTTGCAACGGATTATTTTCCTTCTCCCTTTTCACATGAAGAAGAAGAAAGATTTATTTTGAATAATGCTTATCCTCCAGATTTGTCATTGATGGCACGTGCACGTGGGGTATCTTTGCCGTTTCCTGCTTTAATTACGGATGTATTAACTCATTATGATACAGCTGGTCCAGATTATATTACAGCTCTTTTAACAGGATATCAGAAGGCACCGAAGGAGATAAAAATTGCGAATGGTTATTGGTATAATCCTTATTTTATTGCCGGTAATTCTTTAACGATGGCTCCTCCTTTGAGTGATGGTATGGTTGCTTATGAAGATGGAACTCCAGAAATCATTGAACATTATGCGCGCGATGTTTCTGCTTTTTTGATGTGGGCTGCCGATCCTCATATGGAAATTCGTAAAAAAACCGGTTTTCGTGTTATTTTATTTTTAATCATTTTTGCAGGGCTTGTTTATATTTTAAAAAATCGTATTTGGTGTGGTTTAGAAAAAGAGTTAGAGAAAGAAATAAAAGACGAAATAAAGAGAAAAGGGTAAAGCGACAAGACTCGAAAAAGTATAGAGTATAAAGAGCATAAGGAACAAATCTTTTTATGATGCATTGAGGTTTTATAAAGTAAAAGCAAAGTAAAAATGGAGATGTTAAAATGAAAAAAATTGCATGTACTACTCTTATGTCAATTTTGATGGTTTCTAGTACTTATGCTCAGTCTTTTGAAGTGCCTTCAAAACCTGAAATGATCTCTTCGACGGGTATTGTACAGGTGGGGATAGATAAGTCTGTGCGTTATGTGACACCTTTAGCAACGGATTTTGTAGCTTCCAGTCTTATAGGCGCCAATGTATATAATATAGAAGATGAAAATATTGGTGAAGTAAAAGATATTATTTTACGTGAAAATAATATTGCAGGATTTGTTATTGCTGTTGGTGGTTTTCTTGGCATAGGCGAGAGTTATGTGGTCGTTTCTCCAGAAACAATCCAGATGACAAATGATTATGGTAAATGGAAACTCATTACAAATGCGACAAAAGATTCTTTAAAGGACGCTCCAACATTTAAATACGAAGGGCGTTGGACACGCTAATTTTATATTTTCATTCTTTAATGGATAAAACTGTTGCTATCATAATCATATGCTAGCAACAGTCTTTTTGTTCTAAAAACTCTTGAGAGCTTTTGCGACAAGATTCCAGGGAGCTATTACCAAAGTTTTCAAGATAAACTATTAAGGCAGAGTGAAGATTTAAGTATTATGTTTAAATAACATGATATCGCCATCTTGCACAATGTATTCTTTTCCTTCATCGCGGGCTTTTCCTGCTTCTTTTGCACCGCTTTCTCCACCCAGAGCAATATAGTCATTGTAGCTGATGGTTTGGGCACGAATGAAACCGCGCTCAAAATCTGAGTGAATAACGCCAGCTGCTTGGGGAGCTTTTGTACCACGCGTAATTGTCCATGCTCGTGTTTCCTTAGGCCCACAGGTGAAGTAAGTAATGAGATCAAGTAAATGGTAACCAGCGCGAATGAGGCGATTGAGACTCGGTTCAAAGAGTCCTAAAGCATTGAGATATTCTGATGCTTCAGCATCACTCAGTTGTGTGATTTCCGCTTCGATAGAAGCAGAAATGATAATGCTTTGCGCATTTTGCTCTGTTGCCATTTTTTCAACTGTTTGGGTAAAGCTATTTCCATGAGCGGCGTCATTTTCGCTTACATTACAAACATAAAGTACAGGCTTGGAGGTTAAAAGATTCAAGCTTTTAAGAATGTGGTGTTCATCGGAAGAGATATCTTTGAGCAATAACCGGACAGGGTTTCCCTGTTGCAGTATGTTTAATGCTTTTTCCATAATAGGCAAAATTGTGAGAGCTTCTTTGTCTTTTCCGGTTGCTCGTTTACGAATTTGTATGATTCGTCTCTCAAGACTTTCAAGATCCGCAAGCATGAGTTCGGTTTCAACCGTTGTTGCATCACTAACAGGATCAATACGTCCCTCTACATGGGTAATATCTTCATTTTGAAAACAGCGTAAAACGTGGACAATGGCATCGACTTCGCGAATATTGGCTAAAAATTTGTTTCCTAAACCTTCGCCTTTTGAAGCTCCTCGCACAAGCCCCGCAATATCGACGAAGTTAATGCGTGTAGGAATCATTTCTTTTGAACCAGCGATTGATGCAATTTTTTCCATTCGTAAATCTGGAACAGCAACTTCACCGGTATTGGGTTCAATGGTACAGAAAGGATAATTGGCAGCCTGTGCAGTGGCTGTTTTTGTTAATGCATTAAAAAGAGTTGATTTCCCAACATTAGGTAATCCGACAATACCGCATTTAAAGCCCATGAGAGTCTTTCTTTTCGTTTGATTTTATAGTCAAGATAAAGCTTCTTTTTTATAGCATATTTTCATAAGAGTTATAGTCCTTGCCTTGCGATAAGTGAGAAAAAAGTATAAAGTAGCAGGTATCTGCTTTTTTTACCTTAGTTCTTCTTATCTTAATTCTCTCCTTAGTTTCAAGGATAAGAAAACTTCGAATTAATGTTAATATTGTGCTAAGTTTTTCATGGTATGCAAATCTGCATAAATAATTAATCGGAGAAAATAGAAGAGTGTTATCTCGTTGTGCCTTTTTAATTGCAGCACTTTTGGCTTTGGCTGGATGTGCTACACATCAGTCAGATATGTCATCGGTTTCTTTTCAACAAGTTCGATACATTCCACCAGAAATACAGGCTTTGTATGGTCCTGTAACGAATGAGACTTATTCGTTACCTGCTGTTGATCTTGCGACAATTGATCCAAAATATTGGCGACAAGAAGTGATTTATTATACATCTTATCCAGCTGGAACATTGGTTGTAGATACGCAAGAGTGTTTTCTTTACCTTATTGGTGAAAATGGAAAAGCTTTGCGTTATGGGATTGGGGTCGGTAAGGAAGGTTTAGCATTTGAAGGTGAGGGGGTTATACAGCGCAAGCGTCGGTGGCCAAATTGGGCTCCTACTGCAGCTATGATGGCTCGAGAACCAGAACGTTATGGACATCTTGGGAAAGGAATGCCACCAGGACCCGATAATCCATTAGGTGCGCGGGCACTTTATTTGTTCAAAAATGGGAAAGATACACTTTTCCGTATTCATGGTTCACACGAATCGTGGTCAATTGGGCGTGCTATTTCAAGTGGGTGCATTCGTTTGCTTAATCAAGATATTATCGATCTTTATGATCGTGTTCCCGTTGGTTCGCGTGTTGTGGTATTGCAAAACAATAGGAGTATTCCTACAGTTTATAGTCAACAATCAAATGGCTATGATCCGCTACAGTCGACCATTCAGCCAAATGAATTTTTTTAATTTTGGGGAGAAGATTGGAGAGAGCTGTTTAAGTGTTTTGGTTTTCTGTTCAATCTTCTCTTTTTCTTAAAAGAGAAAATAAGCCTTTCTTTTTCAAAAGTGCATACAAGCTTGTATTCTGATTCTATTTTTTAGCTTCTCACGTTGCCAACAGATTTTTCCTTTGAGAAAGTTTATAAGAGGATTTTTTTTAAGAGTTCTTATCCATATTCTTCACGCGACTGGGACACTCAAGCCAATGGTTTTGATTGTTTTTTATCGTTTGTGAAACTTCATTCATAAAGAGGGATTTCTCATCTTTTATAAGGAGAGCAATATTTTTTGCAATTGCCTCTAAGAGAGGGGATAACCATTCTTGATCAGATTTGGTGAAATTTCCCAGAACATGCTGATGAACAAGTTCTTTGCTTCCAGGATGACCAATTCCTATGCGTATACGACAATAGTCAGTACCACAATGGGCATCAATAGACTTAATGCCATTATGCCCATTATTTCCTCCACCAATTTTTATACGAACTTTTCCCGGTGACAGGTCTAACTCATCATAAATGATGATCAAATTCTTCAAATCTAATTTATAAAATCGCAAAGCTTCGCCAATAGCTTGACCAGAAAGATTCATGAAAGTTTGTGGTTTTATAAGAAAAATTTTCTCATTACTTATGAAACCATTGGAGATTTCTGCTTGAAACTTCTTTGACCATGGAGAAAAAGAGAAGGACTGATAAATGGCATCAACAGCCATAAAACCGATATTATGGCGGTTATTTTGATATTGTAAACCAGGATTGCCAAGACCAGCAATAAGCCACATGTGTATCTTCAGTCAAAGTATGAGTAAGGGTAATGCCTCATAAATTAAGGCGGAAAAAATTCCCGCCTTTTGAGTTTTATGAAGTTTCCGTGTTTTCTTCATCATTTTCTTGCTCAGAAGTTTCATCGCTGACATCCATGCCAGCAGGAGTTGCAATAGTTGCAATGGTAAAGTCTCGATCTTGGATGATGGGAGTCACATCTTTTGGCAGTTGCACTGCTGAAATGTGAATAGAATCACCAATAGAGTAGCTGGAGAGATCAATTTCAATAGCTTCAGGAATAGCACTTGCTGGAGCTGTACATTCAATTTCGTGCCGAACAATATTGAGGACACCACCCTTTTTAAGTCCAGGTGCCGTATCTTCATTGAGGAAGTGGACAGGAATATTCACTTCTACAACAGATTTTGCTGAAATGCGTAAAAAGTCTACATGGAGGGGAAAGTCACGCACGGGATCTAATTGATAATCTTTTGGCAAAACCATAATTTTTTGCTTGTCAAGAATAATCGTTGCAATGGTGGTACGAAAGCCACCGGCATGAATTTTGTAGAAAATTTCTTTATAGGGAACTGTTATTGCCAAGGGTGGTTGTTTTTCACCATAAATGACAGCAGGAATAAGACCGTTGCGGCGAAGTTCACGGGAGGACCCCTTACCAACCCGCTCGCGTTTTTCGGCCTTAAGAGTGTAGCTTTTACTCATAATTTAAGTCCTTTTTACATGATTGGAGATCCTTCAAAAACAGTAATAGTTTTTGCATGGATATGAAGATATGCGCTAACCAACAGCGATCACTCCATTCTACGTTGCCTCCAAGGGTGTCTACGCAGAAGTTTGTTCTATAGTTCAAACTATTCATAGATGCAAGAGTTGTGGGAAAAATCGATGATTTCTACCGTTAAAAAGGAGGAAATGTTACAAATTGCGGTGTGGATGGAGAATCAACCAATATGTGCTGGCACTGATATGTTCAAAATCAAACACTGGAGATGTTATGAAGGTTGAGATTGCCTTGGGTGAGATGTCAGAGAATCGTGCTTTGCATAAATCGATGCCAGCACTTCTTGACTTAGAAGAATTATTGGCGACACGTCTTCTTGTACAAGGTAATTCCGGTTCAGGGAAATCACATCTTTTACGCCGTCTTTTGGAGCAAAGTGCTAAGTGGGTGCAGCATTGTGTAATTGATCCAGAAGGCGATTTTGTAACTTTGGCAGATAAATTTGGTCATGTTATTGTAGAGGCTCAACGTAGTGAATTAGAGTTGACTCGTATTGCCCATCGCATTCGACAACATCGAGTTTCAGTGGTATTTAATCTTGAAGGCTTGGATACTGAACAACAGATGCGTGCTGTAGGGGCTTTCCTTGGGGCACTTTTTGATGTGGAACGTGATTATTGGTATCCTATGCTTGTCGTTGTCGATGAAGCGCAATTGTTTGCTCCAACTGCAGCAGGAGAAGTTTCTGATGAAGCGCGTAAAATTTCTTTGAGCGCTATGACCAATCTTATGTGTCGAGGACGTAAACGTGGTCTTGCTGGTGTTATTGCGACACAACGTTTGGCTAAGCTTGCCAAAAATGTTGCTGCTGAAGCTTCAAACTTTTTAATAGGGCGGACTTTTTTAGATATTGATATGGTGCGCGCTGCTGATCTTTTGGGAATGGAGCGTCGCCAAGCGGAAATGTTTAGAGATCTTGAACGGGGAAATTTTATAGCTTTAGGCCCTGCTTTATCACGACGTCCCTTACCAATCATTATCGGTTCTGTTGAAACTTTGGCACGCTCTTCTAGTCCTAAATTAATGCCACTTCCAACAGAGCGGGATGATGTGCAAGAGCTCGTTTTTACTGCTTCACCAGAGGAAATTTTAACGCCATTTAAACAAACACGAGAGCCGATGAGGGAAAAATCAATGCACGAGATGTTAGAGGAGGTAGTGCATAAAAAACAAGAGCTGTTGGAAGAAAACCTGAGTTTATTTCCTGAACTTTCTGATGTTGAGCGTGACGGCCAAGCAGAACATATTATTCGGGAAATTCTTGAGGATTCTGAGGCTTTTTATCGTTCAACAGCGGTGCTTTATCAAGATTTTTCAGTTCGTTGCCGTATCCATGGTATGTCAAAGGTTCCTTTTAATCTTTCACAATTTCGGCGTAAATTGGCTATTGCTCAGGCTTTTGTTGATGAACAAACGGCTGTCAGTGAACATTGGAAACATATTTTGCAGATATCAGAAAGTTTGGAAGAAGATGTTCAAGGAGTCTTCTTGAATGTGGCACAGGCCGCATTAGGGGGAAAGCCATGTCCATCTGATGCATTTTTAGCACGTCTTTATGGAACTCATTCTTTAAGCCGTGCACGCCGACTTTTAACCTACTTTGAAGAGCGTGGACTTATTGTTATTCATACGCATTTTAGTGGTCAACGTATTGTTGCATTTCCTGATCTTGGTGTTGAAACAGCACCGGGAGACCCCAAGGAACCACTTTAACCAAATAAGCTGGAAACCGATTGTTCTGCTGCTGTCCTTGCAATTGCTTCTCCAATAAGGTCGGCAATGGGCAAAACACGAATATTATGGGTTTTCTCAATAGCTTGTGTTGGCATAATTGAATCTGTAATAACCAATTCTTTCATCTCTGAATTGGCAATTCGTTCGATTGCATTACCAGAAAGAACACCGTGCGTGATATAAGCCGTGACACTATTGGCACCATGTTTAAGCAGAGCACTTGCTGCATTGCATAAAGTTCCACCTGAATCAACAATATCATCAAGCAGAAGGCAATCTTTTCCCGATACATCTCCAATGATATTCATAACTTCTGATTCACCGGGGCTTTCGCGACGTTTATCCACAATAGCGAGCAAACTGTTCAAGCGCTTGGCGAGCGCACGCGCGCGAACCACACCACCCACATCAGGTGAAACAACGATAACATTTTCAAGAGAATAATGCACTTTGACATCGCGAGAAATGACAGGAACAGCATAGAGATTATCCGTAGGGATATCAAAAAAACCTTGAATTTGTCCTGCATGAAGGTCCAATGTTAAAACACGATGGGCCCCTGCTTCCGTAATTAGGTTGGCAACAAGTTTTGCAGAAATAGGAGTCCGTGGTCCTGGTTTTCTATCTTGGCGGGCATAGCCAAAATAGGGGATAACAGCTGTAATACGACGTGCAGAAGAACGACGAAGGGCATCAATCATGATGAGCAATTCCATCAAATGATCATTTGCGGGATAGGATGTAGATTGCAAAACAAAAACATCTTGGCCACGTACATTTTCATGCAGTTCTACGAAAATTTCTTGATCAGCAAAGCGCTTTACAGTTGCTTTGCCTAAGGGGATGTTCAAATAATTTGCAACATCTTCAGCTAGGCGTGGATTAGAATTTCCGCAGAAAAGTTTCATAGTAGAACCTCTGAATTATCATGGTGGAATGCGACACGGTTTTTAATTTCTTTTTATTAAATTGCAAGAGAACAATTACAAAAGCCTTACAATTTTATCGATTATTATTAAAGAGCTATGCAGTATGTTTTCTCTTTTTCCAAAAGTTTGTTACTTTTAGAGCAAAGTTTTTTCTCCATGCGGCAAAGAAATACATATTGATTAATCTTTTTGGTTATTACTTTATAAAAATGCTTTCAATATGGGGAATGTTTCATATTTAAGATGAATGAAGGGGAGTAATAAAAAGAAGTATCATCTTGCCTTCAATTATTATAACCAAACATTGAAAATGATCACAGCGAAGGCTATCATATTTTATGTGCTGGTAGATAATTTTGTGAAAAAAGCAAAGTCCAATGGGATTTATTTTTACATTTGGGTAAAAAGTTTAGTTTTGCAGTTTTGGTATTGTTCTCAAGTATAAAAGGGGCTCATCTTTTGTTTTTCAGCATAATAGCAGAAATTTGCCGTCCGTAATCGGGTTCGTTGCGGTGTATTGCACGGCGATAGGAGAAAAAACGCTGTTCATCTTGATAGGTACAAAGCTCTACACAAGAAGCATTAACGCCTGCTTCTTTGAGTTGGTTTATAATAAATGCCCATAGATTAAAATAAAAGCGATTTATTTTGTCTGTTTTTAAAAAATATTTTTGGTATTTGCTGTGGTAATCAATAAATTGGTCGTAAAATTCATTTGTTACTTCGTAGTGATAAGGGCCAATACAAGGTCCAAGGACTGCTGTTATTGATTGTCTTTTGGCTCCTTGTTTTTCCATAACAGCAATTGTTTTCTCGATAATTCCATTTAAGCTTCCACGCCAGCCAGCATGAGTTGCAGCGATGACTCCAGCTTGTGGATCAGCAAACAGAATGGGTCCGCAATCTGCTGTAAGAACCCCAATAACGAGTTCTGGGGTGGTCGTAACCAGAGCATCAGCTTGAGGAGGTGCACCGATAATTGCTTGATGAGCTACGACAACGTTACAGGAGTGTATTTGATTGACTGTGACTAAATTTTGCGCCTCAATAGAAAAGTAATTGGCGATCAAAAGACGATTCTGTACAATATATTCAAGCTGATCATTTGAACCTTTCCCAACATTAAGACTATGATAAAGATTTTTTGAAACACCACCTTCACGTGTAAAAAATCCATGTTTTATCCCATGGGTGTGTAAAGTAGAAAGATTTTTTGCAAGAATGGGATGAGGGATAGATTTCATAAAAGTTCCTTATGGAGATTATTTGAAATGAGGATGGAGATGTTCATATTTGTCAATGAATATTTCAGATAATGATGTGCTTATTGACAAAAGCGCCGATCATCAAAATTGAGGAGGTATGGAGATGTTTTTATCACTGAAATGTAAAACTTTAAATAATTTTCCCATCTGATCTGGACCAGCGAGCCGTTCGATGTCTTGGCGGATTTTGTCTTGCAAAGGAGCACTTTTGCCAACTCCAAGCTGGTTTGCGCGCTCCAGTAGCCCCATTTTAAAAAGAAATTCTCCTTGCTCTAAGATTTCAGCAAAACAGCCCTGTTCAAGAGCTATGTTTTTTAAAAAAGAAAAATCAACATGGGATGTTAAATCATGTTCACCAGGGGCATCAAAAACATCACGAAATCTATGTTTTGAGAGTGCTTGCAAGGTATCGCCAAAGGCAAGCTCACAAGCACCATAGTCGATAAGTAAAGCAGAACCTGTCACTTGCACTAAATGGTGGCTGATTTGTTGCATGAATTGATGCCGTAAAGGGGCATGTTCAAAAATTGTTCCGTCAGGCACTTTAGAACAATAGGTTTGTAGACAAGAAGAGGGAAGTTTATGCGGGGCAGCAATAAAGATGAAATCTCCATTTTGATTGACTGTAATGCAGCGCTCTTTCCATTCTCCATTGACTTTAATATATTGGTTGATAGGGAGTGTATCGAGAAATTCATTAGCAATGAGGAAGAGAGGTTTTGAAGGAATTTGATTAAAATTTTCAATGCTATGGATTTGTTTTTGATAAGAGCAAAGGCGCTTTTTTTGTTCTTTTGCAAGTTTTTTGCTTATTTCGATCAGAAAAATTTCAGCAGCATTAAATGCTCTTGTAGAAAGCTTTTGGATGGTTCGCAAAATGTCATCCATCAAAATTCCACGTCCTGGACCTATCTCAGCGAGGATAAAAGGATGAGGACAACCTTGAGCTTTCCAGCTCGCAAGAGTCCAAATGCCAATCATCTCTCCAAATAATTGGCTTATTTCAGGTGCTGTAATGAAATCACCATCACGTCCAAAAGGTGTTTGTGTTTGATAATAACCAAACTGAGGATCTGTAAGTGCCAACGTCATATATTGGCTAACAGTGATTGGTCCATTAAGGACAATAATTTCTTTAATTTTTTCTTTTAGATTGGCCATTTTCTGTCGATTTATATTTAAAGGCGTGGAGAAGAAGATACCCCCCTAAAAGAAGCATGGGAAGAGATAAAGCCATGCCATAGGTAAAACCAGTAGAATGGAAAAGTGTCGAAAACCATTCTGGATCTTCTTGAGGCGCACGGTAAACTTCAGAAATGCTGCGTGCTACTGCGTAGCCTATAATAAATGTTCCTGATACAGCACCAGGACGCTTTAATGCTTTGAACCCAAAAATAAGAAGACACAAGATGATGAAGAGAAGAAATCCTTCCATAAATGCTTCGTAAAGCTGGCTTGGATGGCGCGGTAAATAGTAAGGATCGAGAGGAAAACAAACAGCCCAAGGATGTGTAGTGATATTGCCCCATAACTCTTGGTTGATGAAGTTGCAGATTCGTACAATGCCGATACCAATAGGAGCACCTGCAGCAATGATATCAAACATGGCTCGTATGTTAATATAATTTTTACGGGCAAACCAGATCATAGCAATGATAATACCAATAAGTCCGCCATGAAAGGACATTCCCCCATCCCATACGGCAATGATAGCACTTGGATGGTTAAAATAGTAAATGGGATCCCATACAAGAACTTGTCCTAAACGCCCTCCGATAACAACACTTATGGCAGACCAGACAACAAAATCTCCGATCTTTTCTTTATCCATAGGAGGGTGGTCTCTATACCATAGAGATGTTTTTTTTAATAATTTTTGCGCATACCACCAAGCAAAAAGAATACCCAGTACGTAACCAAGTCCATACCAATGAAGTGCTATGGGACCTAGCTGGATAATGACAGGATCAAGGAAAGACGGAAAAGCAATGGCTGGACAAGACAGATTGTTCATGAGTTAAGCATTTTACATTATACGAGATGAATATGAAGTGACTCTGATGGTCAGAAATGACAGATGAATGCACAATGGTCAAGTCAGTAGGGAGGCTAGTCAGAAAGGGAGATAGATTTCCACTGATTTATCGCGGTAAAAAATATGGTGATAAAGGAATATTAAAAAATCTTAAACAAAATCGTTATGAAAAGTCTACATAGGATGTAAAATATAGAGTAAAAGGAACAAATTACAGTATCTAAATGTTATGAGAATACGCTATAATGCGTGCGTCAATAATTAAAATTTAAGGAAAAATGTTATGCGTAATGGATCAAATCGTATTCTTGATGAATTAGCAAAATTAGCAACGGATGCTGCTGACGTTGCGCAAGGCATACGACGTGAAGCTGGAACAGCTTTTCGTGTGCAGGCTGAAAAGATAGCAAACAAACTTGATCTTGTTTCTCGCGAAGAGTTTGAGACTTTTAAGGAGATGGTGCTGAAAATCCATGCTGATAATGCTGATTTGAAAAGGCGCCTTGATGATTTAAAGAAAGGTGATTAAAAAAACGCAGACACAAAAAAGTAAAATAGTTTCTTAAAAAAAGAATCTTCAAAAAATATCCCCAATTTTTCAATGTGATGCGTGAAACTAAAAAATGCTTAATCTTGAGTCTGTTAGAGCGGAGCATTTGTTTATTTTTGATTTTTTTTTGGGTAAAATACATTTTTTTGAATCAGGGGGGCTGGCGCTATGAAATTGTATCAATACACTGAAAAGACTTGATGATTCGTTTTATGACTATCAGGTTGCCCTAAACAGCGCGATTGTGTTCTGGGTGTTTGTGTACTGTCGATGTTTTTATGTGTATTTGTTTGGTGTAAAGGTTCTGATTGTAGCAAAATATTGTTACAGTTTAGACGTTTTATATTCTGTTGACAATGTTTTAAGATGATTGAGGATTGTGATGAGGCTTGCATTTTGCGCCACAGAAAGAAAAGAGCACCCTGTTGACTTTATCGAACAGATTGCCTGTGAATATGATTGGTCGTTTGAGCGGGATGCACAAGATGAAATTAGCGTTTGTGTGGAAGGAAAACGCGCAAACTATCGTCTTGCTTTTTCATGGATGGAAGAGCATGAAGCACTTCATTTAGCTTGTTCGTTTGATCTCTCTACTAAAAATGCTCGAACAGCTGAAATACAGCGCTTATTGCTAGCAATTAATGAAAAGTTGTTGTTGGGACATTTTGATTACTGGCAAAGGAATAATTCAGTCATTTATCGACAAGGTCTTCTTTTGGCTGGTGGGATGCATCCATCTCATATACAGGTTGAAACATTGTTGATACATGCACTTAAAGCCTGTGAAAGCCATTATGTTGCATTTCAGATGGTTGCTTTGTCGGGAGAAAGTGCTTACAAGGCACTACAGTACACTTTGTTTGAAACTGTAGGGAATGCCTAAAATATACAGTCTGTTATTTTTACAGACGGTTTGCGGAAATATTGCTCATAGGGGGACATCAAGAATAGCGCGCACTCCCCCGAGTGGGCTCTCATCTAATTGTATATTGCCACCATGGCTGCGTGCTATGTCTTGAGCAATAGAAAGACCAAGTCCTGTTCCACTTGCATCTTGATTTCGCGCTTTATCAAGTCGAAAGAATGGCTTAAAAACTTCTGTGCGCATATCTTCATGAATTCCAGGTCCATTATCATCGATTATCAATATAAAAGATTCTTGTTGAGAGTTAGCGGTTAGTTTAACAGTCGTGCCGTAACAAAATGCATTTGTTACAAGATTGCTGACTAAGCGTGTGAAAGCACGGGGACGTACTTGTATTTCTGTAGGACCTTCAATGGTGTAAGAAAATTGACGTTTGTGAAGACGAGCATCGGTGGAGAATTTTTGCATAAGAGCATTTAAATCAAAAGTCTTGACACTTTCACTTCCTTCACCACGAGCAAAAGCAAGATAATCTTCTAACATATTTTGCATGTCACTTACATCTTGCTCAAGCGGTTTAATATCAAAGTCAGTATTTACTAATGCCAGCTGAAGTTTAAAGCGTGTAAGAATGGTTCTTAAATCATGACTTACTCCTGAGAGCATCATGGTACGTTGTTCAATTTGGCGTTCAATACGTTCACGCATGCGTAAAAAAGCGATGCCTGCACGACGGACTTCATCAGCTCCTTGTGGTTGAAAACCTTTTGGTAAAGGACGACCGCGTCCAAAGCTTTCTGCTGCTTCAGCCAATTGTTGAATCGGTTTGATTTGATTGCGCAAGAAGTAAATTGCTATCAGCAATAAAACAAGAGCTGTTCCTACCATCCAGCTTAAAAAAATAGCAGTATTGGAAGCATAGGCTTGGCTGCGTGGAGCAAAGACGCGTAAGATGTTGTGACCAAGGTGGATACGGATTTCAACAAGATCAGAATCTCCTACGGTATCAATCCAGAAGGGACGGTTAATTTGGCGGGTGATTTCTTCACTTAAAAAATAGTCAAGAATTGCAAAAAATGGCTTAGGTCCTGGAGGGGGTAAGGAGGTAGGAGATAGAATAGAAATATTTAATCCCATACGTTGTTGTGCAATACGCTTGATATCTTCATAGTTATCTTGTTGGGGATATGTTTCAAGAATATCAATAATGGCTGAAATATCATGCACGACAGCCGTTGAAAGACGCTCGGTTACCATTTGCCAATGGCGTTCCATAAAGACATAAGCAATGACCGTTTGCAGAAGCACCATGGGAGCGATAATAATGATTAAAGAGCGAGCATAAAGCCGTTTAGGCATTTTTTTCGTTAACCATCGAAGAAAAAATCTTAAAGGTTTGATCATTCTTGTGCCTATTCAATAGAGAGTTTATACCCTATTCCTCGCACGGTTTGGAGCCATATAGGCAGTGCTGGGTTTTTTTCGATCTTACGACGAAGGCGGTTTATCTGTACATCAATGGCACGTTCACTTATATTGCTGGCATCTGTCGCGAATTTATGGCGCGGAATTGTATCGCCTGCATTTTCGGCAAACATGACCATCATTTCTTGTTCTTTATCTGTTAATTTAATAATTTCTCCTCCTTTTTTGAGTTCGCGTCGTGAAATTGAAAATATATAAGGACCAAAAACGATTTGCTCAATTTTAGGTTGGCTAAGGGGAAAACCACGTCGTAAAATGGCGTTGATGCGAAGGAGAAGTTCACGAGGGTCAAACGGCTTAGACAGATAATCATCGGCCCCTGCTTCTAATCCACGGATACGATTGTCTATTTCTGATAAAGCTGTTAGCATCAAGATAGGAACATCTTTTGTTTGGCGGAGTGAATGAGTGAGATCAATACCGTTTTCGCTAGGCATCATGACATCAACAATAAGAAGATCAAAATCTAAACTTGCCAACAGTCGTCTTGCTTCATTCGCATTGGCTGAAACTGAAACACGAAATCCATTTTTAATGAGAAACTGAAATAAAAGATTGCGAATACGAGTATCGTCATCAATCACAAGAAGGTGAGGGGCATCGTCACACAAAACTTGAACGTGATTGGTCATTCTTAAAAAAACCTTGATAAAAATTTAGTTTACACAAAATGCAAGTTTACATAAGTTGTATAAAGCTGTCGAGCA
The DNA here is from genome assembly GCF_042195435.1 of Bartonella sp. CL162QHHD. NCBI lineage: Bacteria > Pseudomonadati > Pseudomonadota > Alphaproteobacteria > Hyphomicrobiales > Bartonellaceae > Bartonella > Bartonella sp. CL162QHHD. Next base: position 659 of record NZ_JBHIOG010000024.1, on the reverse strand, counting down.
GCACCTTTACCTTAAAGGAGAGAAAGTTTTATTTATAAATTTAAAAAAGTTACTTTTGAAAAGGATATTATGGGTAGTCTTAATATACATATTATTCCCGTTACGACATTCCAACAAAATTGCACTTTGCTTTTTGATAGTGAATGTAAAACGGGGGTTCTCGTTGATCCTGGTGGTGATTGGCCGCGGATTCAAGACGTAATCGAAAAGAATGGTGTTATTGTTGAGGCTATTTGGGTAACACATGGTCATTTTGATCATGTAGGAGCAGCAATGCAAGCGAAAGAAGCGCTTAATGTAAAAATTATCGGTTCACATCGCGATGATAAGCCTGTGATGGATGCTGTGAGCGAAAGCGCAAAAAATTATGGCATCACTGATGCTTGCATCTGTATTCCTGACAAATGGTTAGAAGATGGTGAGTGTGTTCATTTTGCTGGACATGTGTTTAAGGTTTTTCACACCCCAGGACATTCCCCTGGTCATGTTATTTATTTCAATGAAAAAGAGCGCTTAGCCCTCTTGGGTGATGTTCTTTTTCGTGGTTCTATTGGACGTACGGACTTCCCCTTCTGTTCCTATGAAAAATTGATGCAATCTCTTCGAGAAAAAGTTTTACCCTTAGGCGATGATGTTTGTTTTATTTGTGGGCATGGTCC